>NZ_JAKMTB010000002.1 GCF_025772985.1 Campylobacter sp. CNRCH_2014_0184h
TATTTGTATATATTTGTAACATTTGTTACTAATATTTTAATAATATGGACAGAATATTAATATTTTATTTATAAATTTTTCCTTAAAAATAATTTAAGATAAAAGTTATCTTAAATACTTTAAACATAACAATATTAATACTTTCAATAAAAATTATTGCAAAAATTTAATCTTATTTTCTAAAATACTTTTTGGGGTAAGTCCGATGAATTTTTCATTTATTTTGCCTTTTTCATCATAAAAAACTATCACAGGCACACCATAAATTCCACCCACAGCTTTAGATAAAAATGAGCTTGCTTTGGCTTCATATAAAAGTGGCAAATCTAGCTTTTTTTCCAAAAGAATTTTTTGAGCTTCTTCTTTTGAATTAGCTCCATTTAGCACCGCTAAAATAGGAAAATTTCTTTCTTTATAAAGCTCGTTTAACATAGGAATTTGTGCATTACATGCACCACAATCTTGCGTGAAAAAAAATAAAGCATACGCTTGATTTGCATTTTGTGTTTTTAAGGTTTGTTCAAAACCATCATATTTAAAAGTATAGTTTTGATTTGAATTTAGGGTTTGAAATTCATTATTTGAGCATGCACTAAAGAAAAAAACACTTATTAAAGCCAAGAAGCAATAGAAGCTTTTAGTTGCGACCATGGTTTTTCTCCTATAATTTTATCTTGCACAACTCCATCTTTAATGACAAAAGTAGTTGGCACTGCAAAAACGCTAAATCTTTGCCATGAGATATCTAAATCATCTTGCAAAAATATAATATTTTTGTAATCATATCTTGTAGCAAATTCTTCAAAATCCTTACCTTTATCTATAGAATCAAGCGCTAGAATAGTCATTTTTTTAGGGTATTCGTTAGCTAGTTTTTCCAAAAGTGGTAAGTCTTTTAAACAAGATGCACAACCTTGCTCCACAAAAGTTAAAACGATAAGATTATCAAAATCAGCTAGTTTGATTTTCCCACCTTCTAAATTTTTAGCTGCGATTTCTGGTGCTTTTAGACCTATTTTACCACCATTTTTATTGTTGTTTTCAAAACAAGCACTTAAAAAAACTAAACATAAACAAGCTAAAATTATACTTTTAATTTTCACTTTTCATCACTCCATGGCTTAAAATGATAGTTCTATCAGCAAAGGTTGCTAAGTCTGGATTGTGAGTGATTAAAACTATGGTTTTACCATCTTGTTTTAATTTACAAAAAAGTTCTAGAATGTTTTTTTCATTTGCCTCATCTAAATTTCCAGTTGGCTCATCTGCTAATAAAATTTCAGGATCATTCACTAAAGCTCTTGCTATACATAGTCTTTGTTGTTCCCCGCCACTTAGTTGGCTTGGTAAATGCGTAAGTCTGTGTGAAAGCCCTACTTTTTCTAGCGCCATTATAGCGTCTTTTTGCTCTATACTTGAGTGATAAAACTGAGCTAGCATGACATTTTCTAAAGCATTTAAATAAGGTATTAAATGAAATTGTTGAAAAATTAAGCCTATTTTTTCTCTTCTAATCACGCTTTTTTCTTCTTCACTTAAATTTCCAACTTCTTTATCATCTAAAAAATACCCCCCACTACTTTGAGTATCCATCAAAGAAAGTATATTTAAAAGCGTTGATTTACCTGAACCTGATGGACCCATGATAGCTAGCCATTCACCTTGCTTTACTTCTAGGTTGATATTTTGCAAAGCTTTAACTTCATTAAAATTACGATTTAAATTTGAAATTTTTATAATATTTTTCATCACTCACCCTTTAAATTTTCACAAACATTGATTTTTAAAGCTTTTTTTAGCGGCAAAATACTTGCAAAAAATGCAAATACCAAAGAAACAAGCACCGCAAAAAATACCGAAAGCAACCTAAAATCTATACTTGCATTAAAAATCAAATACCCAAAAATATTTGCCAAAAAATATCCACAAAAAGCACCAAGCAAACTCGCACTTAAACTTAAAATAAATACTTCAGCTCCAAAGAGCTTGATGATTTCTTTATGCTTAGCTCCTAGTGCAAGGTGCAAGGCTATTTCTTTTTTTCTTGAAAAAATCACCGCACTAAGAGTGGTATTTACACTCAAAGAACTAATGAGTAAAATCGTTAAGCTAATCAAAGCCATTAAAGCTTTGATCTTTTCTAAAATCACTCCTTCGCTAATGGACACTGAAGCTATGACTTTAGCTTCTACATTGCCCTTGCTAAGCTCTTTTGCTTTTTGATCTAAACTTTCATAATCACCTAGCAAAATAGCTTGAGCATAATTTATCACTTCTTTAGCTGCTAACTCTTGAGCTTTTTTTAAAGAAATGATTAAAACCCCATCTTGCTCATCATTGCTTCTTAAAATAGCTTTGATTTTTACTTTGACTATTTTAGATATATTTGGATTATAAATTTGTAATTCTTGTCCTATTTTAAGCTCTAATTGTTTAGCTAAATCAGCTCCCACAAAGGCACTATCTTCGCTAAAATCGCTCAAAGAAAAACTTCCTTTTAAAACTTCCATAAAAGGTTTGGTAAGCTTTAAATTTGCAAAATCAACCCCAACAACTACCGCACTTGAGCTTTCAAGATTATAAAAACCATATAAAAATGGGGTTAAAGCTTTTGCCTTCAAGCTTTCTTTAACTTGATTAAATTCATCCATGCTTAAAAACTCATCATCTTTTGGCGTGATGATAAAATTAGCTCCATAAGCTTTTAATTCTTTAGATAATTTTGTGTCAATATCAAAATAAATATTAAAAAATGAAGCACTAACCATAGCACCCATAAACACAGCTATAAAAATAATACAAACTCTTTTATAAGAAAAAATAAGAGATTTAAAAACCTCTTGCATAAAAAAATTATTTCCCATATAAAACCTCTGAAGTAGAAAGTTTAGAAATTCCTTTGATAGAAAACAAACATCCTAAAAATACTATAAACACTGCAAAAAATAAACAAATTGGTAAAATAATCCAAGATATAGCAATAGCATGATCAAATATACTTAGAGCAATAACTTCTGAAACTCCCACGCCAAAAGCAAAACCAAAAACTGCTCCAACTAAAGCTACCACAACCCCTTCTAGTGCAAAAATCATATAAATTTGCAAAGTGCTAGCACCCAAAGCTTTTAAAAGTCCTATTTCGCTTTTTCTTCTAAAAATATCTGCACTCATTAAAGACGATATAGCTATAGAAGCTACGATTAAACATATAATACTAACTACTGCCATTAAAGATTGAATTTTAGACACTATTAAACTTTCTGCATCTGAAATCGCACTCACTACTTTTGTGCTAGCACCTTTAAAATCTTCTGCGATTTGATAAGCAATAGAACTTACATAAGCAGTACAATACCACTGATCATACTCAAGCTGATCAAGACTATCTACATCGCGTCTTGCTTTTTGTGCTAAATCATTTTCAGGTATAGTCAAAGCTGAAACTTCTGCTTTAGCAAATAAACCTTCCTTTTTAGAAAGCTTTTGTGCTAAAAGTAAAGAAGTAATGATTTTATTTGAAAAGGCTTGAGTTAAGTCTATAATACCAACAATTTTCACTTTAAAAAATTGTTCATTTTGCACAAGGGTGATTTCATCATCTATTTTTAAATCATACTTTTGTGCTAAATCTATTCCTAGCATTATTTCATCTAAACTATCATCTTTTGGGTAGCTTCCTTTGATTTGACTATATTTGTATAATTCTTTAATACCCGCATAAAAATCATCATCATCTTGAATCTTTATAGCCTTATCAAAATAAGTTCCTACTAAAGAGATATTTTCATAATTTGCATTTAGAGTTTGAATTTTTACTTGGGTATCTAAAAATGGTGCAAAGGCATTAATATTATTTCTCCAAAAAATTTCTTTTATAGTATGAAGCTTGTTTTCTTCTAAAAAATTTTGATTTTTCAAAGGCTCATAGATTTTATTACCCACTTCTACACTTAAACTTGCACCTTTAGGTAAAACCAAAATGTTTGACCCATAACTTCTTAATTCTTTTGTGATTTCATTACCTATACCCAAAGTAAGATTTAACATAGTAGCCATAAGTAAAGTAGCTAAAAAAATCGTTAACAAAGCTAGAGATTTTTGAATTTTATTTTGAAAAATGGAATTTTTTACAATCTTAACTTGCATAGTCATTTCCTAGTAAATTATGAATTCTATATTTTGAAGTCTTATTCATATCGATGTATTTTAAAGGATCGTTTTTAAACTCTTCATAGTTTTTTTCATTAGCAAAAAAATATGTTCTACCTTTATAAACATAAGATCTTGGTGCTTTTAAATTAATTAATTCAGTATGATCAATAGGATCATAAACTTTCTTTTCTACTACTTGAGTGAAAAAATTAACCCCATCTAAAATTTCTGAAAAAGGTATAATAACCTTACCATTTTCAAATTTATACTTCATAGGGATAGGATTACACCCACCTGCTTTACCTACACTTGGTAAGAAAATTCTAACGTTACATGAGATACAAATTAATTCTCCACCTTTTTTAACATACCCCATATCCCCACATATACTACAAGCATCAAAAACAGCTACCGGTGAGTCTTTATCTTCTCTTTTGTTAATTAAAAAAAATCTTACCACTTTACCCTCATCGCTAATATAAGCAAAGCGATGTAAGTTATTATCTCTTAAAATCGCTACATCAAAAACAAATTCATTATTTTCATTTGGCTCTACATAGGTTGGCTCGTCTATGGTTACCGGTCTTGAAGCATGCAAGTCATAAAAGAGAAAAATACAAAGACTTAAAATCATAGCACTAAAAATACTTGCGCTAAAGCTAGTTATAGTTGAATTTTTTGCTTGATTTTTTCTAAATTCTATATCAAAATCTTTTTTCTTGGTGTTTTCACTCACTCTTTGCTTTAGAGCTAAAACAACACAAAGTCCTAACAACACAAACCATACATAAGTATAAAATTTAGCATAATACACACTTTTTGCCACATAGCTTAAATACAAGCTTTCTGTTTCTACCACGCCTTCTCTCATAAGGTACAATAAAATTTGAGCTAAAGCTTCATTTAGATAAAAAATCGCGATAATAAATAAAAATAAATTTAAAAACTTGAATTTAAATTCTCTTAGCCATCTTGTAAAAAGATAAACCCCAAAACACATAATAAAAGCAAGCAAAATAAGTCCAAAAGAGCTAATCGCTAAAGAATCTAAAAAATTAGTGCTTAATATAGGAAAATCAATAGAAATATGTAAGTATTTTATACCAAAAGCAAAAGATAATAAAAAAAGCAATATTGCTTGAATTTTTTCTTTTAAAAAATTATTTTTCATAAAAGAAAAAATGATAACACCCAAAAACAATAAAACAAATAAAATATCATTAGAAAAATACAACAAATCATAATTTAGTGTTTTAGCGCTAATAAAAAAAGCAAAATAAGAAAAAACAAAACCTACAAAAGCAAGTTTAAACACTAAAGAATTTTTTAAATTATAAAAAAATAAAGCACTCAAAAGCGCATAAGAAAAAAATACTCCAAAAAAATGTATAAAATAAATCGACATAGGCTCTTCTTTGATAGAATTTATTTATAAAATCAATAATTTCATAAATAAACCCTAGCAAAAGCTAGGGAAAAATCACTTAGGTTTTCCTGTGTATTTGAAGTTATATTTAACTGAAAATGGCTCAAACCACTTGCCAACACCTGTTTCTTTATCAACATGGCGTCCAAAACCTTGTTTTTCTGGACTTTCTATTAAAAATACTAACTCGTAATTTCCTATGCCTGTATCCATTTTTAAATTCGCACCATAGTGAGGGCCATCATCTGCTACCATAGGCATAAGGGTTCCTGTTTTTACTTTACCATTATCTAAATTTGTAAGCTTATAAGCTATAGTTAAATAAGGGATCCAAAAGCCTTCTGGAAAGCCGTTTTTATTGCCCTTTAATGCATGGATATCTGCTTCAAGGTGAATATCTGCTAAACTTGCTGCAAGATCAATGCCTCTTGGCTCCATTTCGATTGGCTGTAAATAAACCGCTGCTATTTCCATACCATTTAACTCATAAGGATCGCCAATTGGCACCTCTGCTGCAAAAACTGAACTAGCTAAAATACTAGCTGCTGCGCCTAAACTTAATAAAGTTTTTTTCATATTTTTTCCCTTTTATTTGAAATTTGTTTTGTTATAAAAATACCCATAATGAGTAAGATTAAAACCATAAACTGAGGTATGATGCTCTCATAATAAGGATAAATTCCAAGCCATAAAATTCCTTCAAAATCAAAAGGAAGTAAGCTTGGGGTGATAACCTTAGCTTCTATGAGCTCACCAACACCTTTGCCCGTAAAGACAAAGACCATATAAAAAATAATGTATGAAGTTATATAAAAAAATTGTTTTACTGGTATTTTTAAAGCACCAGCTTTTAATAAATAATAAAGTATGACAAGTATAATTAATCCACTAGCTAATCCTATAAATATAAAACTATAATCTGTGCTTGTTTTTGCATCAAATAATAAAGCCTGATAAAAAAGAATAGTTTCAGCACCTTCTCTATATACAGCTAAAAATACACTAAACCATAAGGTTTTTGCTGAATTATTTGATATAGCTTCAACTGCTTGAGTTTTTATATGATTTGCCCATTTTTTATTTTGTGCATTTGATAAAAGCCAAAAACCCACATAAAACAATAATGCGACAGCCACAAGCATAGTAATGCCTTCTAGCAACTCTCTGCTTTGCCCTGCTTGTTCTTTAAAAATCCATGAAATAAAAAATGCTGTTACAAAACTTAAAAATACCCCACTCCAAAGTGCTGAATATACTATATTTAAACGCTTTTTATTACCACTTTGAACTAGGTATGAAACTATAGCTACAATAATAATTAAAGCCTCCAAGCCCTCTCTTAAGATAATACCCAAAGCCCATATAAATAAAGACATAGGTGAGGATTCTTGAATTTTATCTAAAGAGCCTTCCACTAAGGCACTAAGCTCGTCAAAATTTTGTTTTAATTCTTCTTTAGAAGCACTTGCTTTAATAAGCGCAACGCCTTTTGAAAAATAACTTTCTATTTTTAATTTTAAAGCACTATCAATAGCGCCAATTTTACTTTCCATACCACTTGCTTCAAAAATATCTAAATACACATTTTGCAAAGCATCTATACTATTTAAACTAAATCCCTCATAATTTTGTAAAATATCATTAAGAGCAATTTTCATATCATCATACACTTTAGTATAGTTTTTAGTACTCATAGCACTTTCATCAAAGCCTTTAACTTGAAGCAAAGCCAATTCTTCTTTAGGTAAAGCTAAAAACGCTTCATATAATAAATCTGATATGTTTGAAATTTCATCCCTAATAGTTTTTTCATCTAAAGTATTAGCATTGATTTTTCTTATAATAGTTCTAAGTTTAGTTTGAATTTTTTTATCCACTCCTGCCTTAGTATATCTTGCCACTAAAACTTCTACTTTTGAGTTTCTATAGTCTTCAAACAATGCTGATTGAATCAAATCTTTAGCTTTTTGATAGTCTTTATTTACAAAAGCTAATGCAGCCTGATCAAGCTTTGAAATCATAGAATCCATTAAAAATTGCAACCTTGCATCCAAAGCCGAAGCTTCTTGTAAAGCTAGCAATGCTTCATCTTTTTGAGCGTCTTGCTCTTGAGCAATCAAACTTTGAGTTGAGTTTTGTGAAGTTTGTTCTTTAACATTCTCTCCAAGCAAAGCAGCAAACATCGCTTCAGCTTGTGCTTGGCGTTCTTTTTCTGCTTTTAAAGATGAGTTTTCAGCTGCTTTTTTATCATAATTTACATCACTAGCTTCAGCTTTAAGCTGGAAGCCTTTTTCTAAAATAGGAACTATTTCATCTAAATCAAAATACAAACTACTAATCAAAGCTTCTATTTTAGAAAAATCTTCTTTATCTTTATATAACTTTCTTAAATTAACAAATTTACGCTCCATAACAATGGCTTTTCTACCAACATTACGTCCAATAGAGCCTTCCATGGTTTCAAAATGCTGAAAGTATGCATCTTCTGCTTTTTTCTTTGCTTCTAAATTTTTATTTTCTTTGTATAAAATCATACTTTCATTTAAAATTTGTTTGATTGCTTGGGCTTCTTTTTGATAATCAATCTCTCTAGCATAAACAATAGTACAAAATAAAAAAATTATCAACAAGCTTATTTTTTTAAACACTATTTTACTCCGAAATGATATTCATTTTTAAAATCATAGTCGCAAGTATAGTACTAGCTTTCTTAAATTTAGATAAACATTATCATTATTTATTTCATAATAAATCAGATAAAAATACTACAAAATGCTACTTTTAGCTACAAAATAAGCTAAAAAATTATTATTTTTAAGAGTATTGTTTATTTTTTATTTGTTTTAATCATAAAAATAAGTTTTTCTTTGCTAATATATGGTGGTTTTAAAAAATTCAAGGAGTTTTTGTGCTAGTAATTGCCCATGAAAAACCAAGCAAGCTCAAAAAAATGTTAAAAAATTTAGGTTTTTGGGTGATTATAGGAATAATAGCTGGTATTAGCCTTGGTTTATTAGATAAAGAACTTGCACTAGCTAGTAAAATCGGGGTAGATTATTTTATACAAGCTTTAAAATTTTTAATAGGACCTATTATATTTTTAACCATTGTTTTAGGAGTTGTTAGCCTTGAAAGTCTAAAGCAAGTTGGAAGTATAGGTGCTAAAGCCTTGCTTTACTTTGAAGTAGTGAGTACTTTTGCTTTAGCTATTGGTATTTTTATGGCAAATATTATGGGGCCTGGGAAAGGAATGAATCTTGATCCAAGCACCTTAGATAAAGATAGTGTAGCTCAATTTGTCAATAACAATATAGAAATAAGCGCACAAAATGAAATTTTACATATTTTAAAAGACGCCATACCTACTGATATCATCGCTGCTTTTAGCGAGGGAAAAACCTTGCAAATCTTAGTTATAGCCCTAGCTTGTGCTTTTATTATTTCGCTTATGAGAATTGATGAGAGAAAAGCTATACAAAAAACCTTAGAAATAATGCAAAGTTTTGTTTTTAAAATCCTAGAAATCATTATGTATTTTTCTCCTATTGCTGCTTTTTCTGCGATGGCATTTTTAGTAGCAAAATATGGGCTTGATTCTTTATTAAATTTAGGATATTTGCTTATTGTTATGCTACTTGCTTCTTTGCTCTTTATCTTTGGAGTTTTAGGAATTATTTGTTTTATTGCTAAAGTTAATATTTTTAAATTTATGCGTTTTATTTCAAGAGAAGTTTTGATAGTTTTTGCTACAAGCTCTAGCGAATCAGCATTAGCTCCACTTATGAGAAAGCTTGAAAAAGCAGGAATTTCAAAAGCCACCGTGGGTTTAGTATTGCCAACTGGATATAGTTTTAATCTTGATTGTACTAATATTTATTTGGCTATGAGTTTGATTTTCCTTGCACAAGCTTTTAATGTAGAACTTTCTTTAACGCATGAAATTAGCATTTTAATCGTACTAATGATAGCTTCAAAAGGTGCTGTTGGTGTAACTGGTTCAGGTTTTATCATACTAGGAAGCACACTTGCAGCTTTATCTAATATGCATATAGTAGAAGCTAACAATGGCTTAGGAGCAAGTTTAGGCGAGGTTTTACCCGTAGCTGCTATTTCTATACTTTTGGGTGTGGATAAGTTTATGTCTGAAATTCGTGCAGTAGGAAATTTATGCGGTAATAGCGTAGCAGCTTTAATCGTAGCTATTTGGGATAAACAGATAGACTGGGAAAAGTTTCGCTACGCTCTTGATAATCCTAAAGAATTTACAAACGCAGGTTTTGATTAAAAAACCTCTTTTTGTATTTTTTCTACATATTTTTCTCTTAGCTTTTGGGTATAAAAGCCTACTTTACCATCATTAATCACCTTACTATCTGCTTTTATAACACCTAAAATCAAAAAAGTAGCCGCAGAAATAAATACCTCATCAGCCTCATATACTTCTTTCATACTAAAAGCTCTTTGATCTACTTTAAGATCAAGTTCTTTGGCAAATTTCAAGATATTTTTACGGCGAATTCCTGGTAAGATTTCATTAGAAAATGGCTTAGTAATTAAAGTTTTATCTTTTATAATAAAAGCTGAACTACTAGAAGCTTCTGTTACTAAAGCATTTTCTACCATAAATGCTTCAAAAACCTTAGCTTTTATAGCTTCTTCTTTTGCAAGACATTGAGCTAATAAAGAAATAGATTTTATATCCCTTCTTTTCCATCTTAAATCAGCTGTTGAAATAACACTCACCCCGTTTTTAGCACACTCATGCTCAATCACCTTACATTCAAAAGCAAAAGCCATAATAGTAGGTTTTAGTCCCTTTAAAAGAGCAAAATTTCTACTAGCAACCCCTCTAGTAACTTGCATATAAAGCCCGCCTTCTTTAAGAGAGTTTTTAATGATTAATTGCTCTAAAATATTTTCAAATTCTTCTTTTGTATAAGGAATTTGTAGTTCAATTTGAGCCAAACTACGCTCAAAACGCTCCCAAAATTCTTCTTTGTCAGCTATTTTTGCATTTACCACAGGAACTACTTCATAAATTCCATCTCCAAAGATAAAACCTCTATCAAAAACACTCACTTTAGCTTCACTAGCTTTTACAAACTCATCATTTAAAAACACCACTTCCATTTCTTGCATAAGTCCTCCTTTTAATCAAATAAATCAACAATATCTTTTGGCAAATCAAGCTGATTAGAATAATAAAAATACTTAGCTAAAACTAAAATTCCTATATAAAATTCTATCTTTTCATCCAAAAATTGCTCTATGTAAGCATGGGCATTTTGAATGATTTCTTTTGCTCTATGCGGATTAATTAAATAATAATCAAGCAAAGCTTCTACATTTTCATAATCATCATCAATCAAAGCAAAGTGCTCATTTGGAACTAGCTTTCCTTCCATAAACCAAGTTTCATAGCGCATTTTTGGTGCCAAAACTAAAGAATTTGTTCTCATCGCCCACTTTAAGTTGCTTGCTACATCATTGCCTTCTAAAGAAAGTAAAAATTTAAACTGAGTTTGATAGGCTCTACTGATTTTAAAATTTAAATTTTTAATCCATTTTTCGGCTTGAATTTTTCTACCACCAACATGAGCAATATCACAACGAGGATTATCAAAATACTTTTCAAAAAATTTAATACGATGAGGTTGATAAATTGCGCCTCTAAAAAAAAGCAAATCTTCTTTATCTTCAAATTGGTTTTTATCTTGTATAAAATCAAAATGTCTGTTTTTGTCTAATTTTAAAATGATATTATTAAAACCATTTTCAACCGGTCTTGATTTAGCTATACTTGGATATTTAAGATTATAACTAATATCCCCAAAACCTTTAACCCATAAAAAATCATCATCAAAATACTTACTGATTGCATAAGCATCGTAAGCATAAGAAGTTTTTTTAAAAGGAAATTTTCCTATTTTTTCATAATTTTCAAATTTTTTTATATCAAAAAAATCATTTTGCAGATTATAATAATTTAAACGAGTAATAATATTATCTATATTTTTTGATTTTAAAATTTCTTTTAAAATATTTTGCAATTGATTTTGATAAATTTTTCTAGGTATAAAACTTTTAGCTATGCCTTTTACATTCATCATAAATCTAGAATCTGCCATTTTTCTTCCATTTTGATATTAAAATAATATAAATTTTAACACAAGAATTCATTTACAAGACTTAAAAATTTAGTTTAATTAAAAACAAAAATGTTAAAATCACAAAAATCACATACTAATTGGGTAAAAAATGAAAATACAAGAATTTATTTTAAACTTTATTTTTAAAGTTTCAAATCAACCTGTTAATTTAAAAGATTTATTAGAAGCAAACGCCTTACTTAATGAAGGCATGATGGTAGATCCCGCAAAATTAAATTTTAAATTTAAGGTGTTTAATTCTTATCTTATTTATGCATTTTTTTGCATAGCTATTTTAGTTCCTATGCTTATCATTAGTCATTATTTTTTAACAATTATTGATTTTCATATTAGTATTTTAAGCGCTGTTTTTGTAACCGCTTGTGTTTTTATTGGCTATGATATTTTTAAAATTTACACTAGAAAAGTAATAAGCAAAAGATTATTAAAAAAAGCTTGGGCTTTGCATTTTCCATATTTTGCTTATGAAAAATATTCAAAAATAGCAGAAAATATTTATAACCAAGCCATTAAAGAAGAAATCCCAAAAAACCAACTCGAGCAATATGTTTTAGAAAAAATCATTCAAACACAAGATTAATCTAAAAAGTCTAAAACTTGATTTTGAAAATATAGCGCCTCAAGCTGTCTTTGAAGCTCTTTGTTTTCCTCATCTAAAACAAGTTCTTGCGATCTTAAATCCGCTATATCTCTACTTACATAATAAATTTGATTTCTAATATAAATTTGTGGGAAAAATATCAATAAAGCAAATGCTATCATCAAACCTGCATATATTAAATTTTTAGGACTTAAATTTTTATTCTCCTCACTTACTATACTATCTAAAAGCTCATATTTATCTTCTTGATTATACTCTTGGTTTTCTTCAAGTCTTACTTTTTCTTCTAAAATTTTTTGTTCTTGTTTGGCTAGTTTTTCTTTTTCTTTTAATTCCTCTTGAGCTTTTCTTAGTTTTTCTTGTTCGATTTTTTTTTGCTCTTTTAGTTCTTGTTTGAGTTTAGCTTTTTCTTTTCTTTTTTCTTTTAAATCTTGAAATTTTGAAGTGACAAAAACATTGCTTTGAGTAAGAATTTTAGATATTTGAAGAGAATCTTTATTTTCTTGTTTTTTTTCTATTTTTCTTACTTCTTGAGTTGATTTGCTACTTTTAAGCGTTTTAGAATTTGCAATATTTTTTTTATCGAATTTTTCTTTTTGCTTTTTGAAAAAATTAAGTTGTAATTTAAAAGGCTTTTTTTCTTCTAATTTAACATTAATCAAATCTTCTTTTAAATAAATGGCAGATTGCTTCTTAGGTTTTTCTTCATATTCTTCATCAAAATCTGTAAATTTAGGTCTTTTTTTACGTTGTATTCTATTTTTTAGTATACGATCACTCTCATTAAAATTTTGCTCATATTCTTCATAAGGCCTACCTTCTTTAATAGCCCTGGAATATTTCAACATTTTTTCACGTATATTTTGCTTTTCTTTTAAAAAATCATCTTCAACCATTATTTACCTAAAATAAAAAATTCTCATTTTTGCACAACTTGATCTGCTATTATAGCTTATTTCTTCTTTGGAGGCACTTATGGCTTTTTTACTTAAAATTTTCCCAAGACTATGATTTTTGCCACATTCACATTTTATGGCTCTTTCATCACAAATGCAGTCTTTTTCCCATCTTTTAAAAGTATTTTTTACTATCCTATCTTCTAAAGAATGAAAGCTAATAATAGCTAATTTACAATCTTTTAATTTTGCTTTTTCTATGTTTTTAAGCAAGGATTTTAATTCGCCAAGCTCATTATTTACTTCTATGCGTAAAGCTTGAAATACAAGTAAAGCTAAAGACACATTGCGTCCTTTTAGCTTAGCATTTCCTATGATTTGACTTAATTCTTTTGCGCTTGTAATCTCTTTTTGACTTCTTGCATTGATGATTTTTTGAGCAAGCATTGAAGCAACCGGTGTTAAATCTCCATAGTCTTTAAAAATTTGCTCCAAGGCTTCCTTGCTGTAAGAATTTACCACTTCTTTAGCGCTTAAAGGATTATTTTGATCCATTCTCATATCTAAAAAATCAGAATTTAGTGAAAAACCTCTATCATTTTTGTCAAGCTGCAAAGAAGATACACCGATATCAGCTAAAATTCCTCTTAGGTTTTGCGTTGGAATTTGAGTTAAAATGTCTTTAAAACCTATATGATTAAAACTTATCCTATCTTGAAATTTTTTTAAAAAATCTTTAGAAAAATTTAAAGCTTCTAAATCTTTATCACAAGCAATTAATCTTAGTTTCTCATGAGCTTGCAATAACGCCTTAGAATGCCCTCCATAACCCAAAGTGCAATCTAAAAAATCTCCACTATCAAAATCATCAAAAGCGTCTAAAACTTCTTGCAGTAAAACAGGAATATGTGGACTTTGCAAAATAAACCTTTAAAATATTTTTTAGTATAATATCTTAGTTAAGTTTAAAACAAGGTTTTTAATGAATAAAGAAAATATCATTTCTCAAATCAGAATACTTTCTACTTCAATGTTTAAAAAAAATTTTTTTGGAATTTGCCACGGATCAGTTTCAGCAAAACTATCTCAAAGTTCTTTTATTATAAATAAAAATGACACTTTTTTAAATCAACTAGATGAAAAAAGTTTAAGTATTTTAAAATTTGCAAAAGATTATAGCTGGGATGAGGCAAGTAGCGATAGTGAAATCCATAAAAGTATATATGAGAACATACCTGAAGCCAAATTTATATGTTTTGCCTGCCCAACCTATACCTTATCTATGAGTTTAAATCATGATTTTATAACACCTCAAGATTATTTTGGTGAAATTTTTCTAGAAGAAATTCGAGTTTATAATCCTAAAAATTATGAAGATTGGGAGGATAGATCACAAACTGAAATTTATCGTTATATGTTAGAACAAAAACAAAATTTTGTTGTTGTAAAGGGCTATGGTATATTTGCCTATGGTAGAACAAGTTATGAATTAGGTAAAATTATAGATTTAATTGAAAATTCTTGCAAAATTATCCATTTAGCGGAAACAAATTTATCATAATAATTTAAAATTAATCTTTTATTAATCACAAATTATTTATAATTTATAGTTTAATTTATTTAATCAGATTGGGGTAAAAATGCTCACTTGGATGCAGCATCATAAAAAATACTTAGTTGTAACTATTTGGATTAGCGTTATTGCTTTTGTTGGAGCAGGTTTTGTTGGTTGGGGGAGTTATGATTTTAACACCGATAGATCTAGTTCTGTTGCAAAGGTAGGCGATGAAAAAATAAGTTATGATGAGTTTAATCTTAAATATTCTCAATTATTTGGCTATTATTCTCAGCTAAACAATGACAATTACACACAAGAACAAGCACAAAAAGATGGCTTAGATACCCAAGCTATTAATGAACTTATACAAGAAAAACTACTACTTTCTTATGCTAAAACCTTGGGTTTAAATGTGAGCGAGGAAGAAATTGCTTATGATTTAGCACATCAAAAAATCTTTCATAATGCTTCAGGTGTTTTTGACAAAAATTTATACTATAATCTGCTTGCAAGAAACAACTATACACCAAAAACTTATGAAAAAATCATTCACGATGAGTTATTACTTAAAAAAATCAATGCTATTTTAAATTTACAAATCAAACCAAATGAACTTGATATGTTTGGCGCAAGTTTTTTAATGCAAGATAGTTTAAAAGTTCAAGCCATAAAACTTGATAATAAAAACATAACAATGGATGAAAAAGAGTTAAAACAAACTTGGGGGAAAAATAAAGAGCTTTATAAGACGCAAAAAAGTTACGAGCTTGCAACTTATTTTTTAAACCCTGATATAATCAAAATTGATGACAAAGAAATCCAAGCTTACTATGAAGAAAATAAAAATGATTATAAAGATTTTGCAGGAAAAATTCTAGGTCTAGAACAAAGCAAAGATAAAGTTATAAAAGATTTAAAACTTTCTAAACTTAAACTTAAAGCCAATGAAAGCTATGTGGCTTTGAGAAAGAACGAGCTTAGTTTTGATAAAAATATCACAATCAGCGATGCTGATATTTATTATCCTTTAGAAAATATACAAAAAGCTAAAGAAAATGATTTTATTAAGCCTTTTAAATTTGAAAACGGCTATATGATTGCAAAAATTATAAAAATAAATCCTATACAAACTATGACTTTTGAGCAAGCTAAAAACGAAGTAAGTAAACTTTACATTAAAGAAAAAACTAAAGCCTTATTAAAAGAAAAAGCAAAACTCGCCCTAGATAATTTCCAAGGTATAGACATAGGTACTTATAGCCGTGACTCAAGCAAAAATGCAAAAGTGGGTAATATGATGGATGATACTGAATTTAGTGAGTTTTTAATGCATGTATTTGACTCAAACAAAGCTAAATCTTATGTATTATTTGATGATAAAGCAATAGTTTATGAGATCACAAAACAAACTTTAGAAAATAAAAACAAAGAAGAAATTTACAAATTTATCATAGAGCAAAGCGCTAAACAAACTAAACAAGCTTTACTTAAGGAAGAATTATTAAAAAAACTTATAGAATTATATCCAATTCAACGCTATTATAAAGGAAATACAAATTGAATATTTTAGGAATTGATTTAGGCTCAATACAAACTTGCGCCATATTAGCACAAAAAAGCGAAGAAGGACTAAAAGTCATTGGTTTTGGAAAATCAAAATCAAATGGTATAAAAAAAGGAGCAATTACTAATATAGAACTTGCTTCGAAATCTATAGAAGAAGCAGTAGCTGATGCACAAATGATGTCAGGCGTGCATTATGATAAAGTAATTGTATCTATTTCAGGTGCTTATGCAAAAAGTGTAGATAGTATAGGTGTAGTTAATATACCAAATCATGAAATAGGAATTAAAGAAATTCACAGAGCAGTAAGCACAGCAAAGCATACTGCAAATATACCTAGTGGATATGAAATCATTCATGTATTACCTTATAATTTTAAAGTAAATGATCTTGAACATGTAGAAGATCCTTTGGGAATGAGTGGAAATCGCCTTGAAGTTTCTACGCATATTGTAATCTCGCAAGAAGTGCATATTAAAAATCTAAAAAAAGCCGTGGAGCTTGCTGATCTTAGAGTAGATAATATCGTTCTTTCAGGCTATGCTTCTTCTATTGCTTGCTTTGATGATAGTGAAAAAGAATTAGGTGCTATTTTAATCGATATGGGTGGAGCAGTTTGCGATATGGTCATTCATGCGGGTAATTCTATACGCTACAATGAATGCTTGCAAATTGGCTCAGTAAATATCACCAATGATTTATCCATAGCTTTACATACCCCACCAAAAGAAGCAGAAAAACTAAAATTAAATTATGCATCTTTAGCGCAAAATGAAAACTCAATTATACAAATTCCATACATGGGTGATGAAAAAAGAAAAAATGAAGTTTCAGTAGAAGTCATATCCAATGTAATTTATGCAAGAATTGAAGAAACTATTATTATTTTAGCTAAAATGCTAAGCGATAATGCTTGTGCAAATCAAGCAGGAGCAGGTATAGTATTAACAGGTGGAATGACAAAATTTGCAGGACTTGACAAGCTTGCTTCAGCTTATTTTGATAATAAAGCTGTTAGAATAGCGACTGCAAAAAAAGATACTATGGATGGTTTTAAAGAAATTTTTGAAGATGCAGAAAATAGCTGTGCTATAGGTCTTTGTTTATATGGTGGTGGGCATTTTACTCCTTATGAATTAGATTCTAATGAGAAACTAAGATACAAAGGAGAGCCTGAATTTATCAATAAACAAATCAAACAAAATCTTACCATAGATGAAAATGAAGAAGAAAATAAAGATTTTGAAGAAATTTTTCAAGATCAAAAAGAATTTGAAGATGAAAAAACAGAATTAGCAAAAATAGAAACAAAGAAAGATAAAAAAACGAATTTAATGCATAAATTTTGGAATAAATTAATAAACCAGTTCTAATAGGAGACACAATGAGCGAATATCTAGTGGAAGAAATGCAACACGCAAAAGGTGCAAAAATAAAAGTCATAGGCTGCGGTGGCGGTGGCGGTAACATGATAGATCATATGGTAAATATGGGTTTACATGATCTTGATCTTATTTCAGCTAATACTGATGCACAAGCTATAGCTAAATCTTTAGCAAAAACTAGAATTCAACTAGGTGAGAAAAAAACCAAGGGTTTGGGTGCTGGAATGCAACCAGAAATTGGAGCAGAAAGCGCAAGAGAAAGTTTTGAAGAAGTAAAAGCTGCTTTAAGTCAAAGCGACATAGTATTTATTTCAGCAGGACTTGGTGGTGGAACTGGTACAGGTGCAGCTCCTGTTGTAGCACAAGCTGCTAAAGAAGTAGGTGCGCTAACTGTTTCAGTTGTAACTATGCCTTTTGCATTTGAAGGAAAACAAAGAAAAAAATTAGCAGAAGCTGGTTTAGCTGAATTAAAAAAAGAAAGTGATTCTATCATTGTAATCCAAAACGAAAAACTTCTTAGTATACTCCCAAAAAAAGCAGGTATAAAAGAAGCATTTAAACTAGTTGATGATATTTTAGCTAGAGCTGTTAGGGGTATGGTGTCTATCCTTTTAGAAGATGGCGATATTAATGTTGACTTTGCTGATGTTAGAACTGTTATGAGCCACAGAGGTTTAGCACTAATGGGCGTGGGTCATGGAGAAGGTGAAAATGCTATCATGGATGCATTATCAAGTGCTATAGAATCTCCATTATTAGACGGCATGACCATGAAAGGCGTTAAAGGCGTAATCATCCATTATAAAATTGGTCCTGAATGCTCATTGATAGAAATTTCACAAGCTACTCAAAGCATTAGCGATATAGCAGATGAAAACGCAAAAGTAATCTTTGGTGCAACGACTGATGAGAGTATGGGTGATCGCGTTGAAGTTACTATCATTGCTACAGGTTTTGAAGATAAAGCTGAAATAGAAAGCGCTAAAGAACAAGAAGAAAGTAAAAAAAATAGCTATATGAATTTACGTAAAGCTAGCGGTGGATTTGATGAAGAAGTGATTTCTCAGCTTGATGTTCCTGCTTTCTTGCGTCGCCAAATGGATTAATTTTTTAGTAAAAATCCTTATATGAATTCTTCATTATTATGTGATTTTTACGAACTAAGTATGGCTTATGCTTATTTTAAACAAAATATGCATAAGCAAATTGTTTATTTTGAAGTTTTTTTTAGAAAAGCTCCTGATAATGCTTCTTATGCTGTTTTTTGTGGATTAGAACAAATCATAAATCATATTAATCATTTTTCTTTCTCTAAAGATGACATAGATTTTTTGAAAAATACTAAAAAATTTGATGATGATTTTTTAAACTACCTTTCAACTTTAAAATTTAGTGGAGGTATACTAAGCGTTAAAGAAGGTGAATGTGTTTTTGCCAACACACCACTAATGATCATCAAAGCGCCTATAATAGAGGCTTTATTGTTAGAAACTTTCATACTTTTAACCCTAAATCATCAATGTCTGATTGCCACTAAAGCCAGTAGAATTACTCAAATTGCAAAAGAAAAATTGCTTTTAGAATTTGGTTCTCGTAGAGCTCATGGAGAAAGTGCAGCTTTAAATGGAGCTAGAGCTGCTTTTATAGGTGGTTTTCATGCAAGTGCTTGTACTTTAGCTGGGAAAAAATTTAATATTCCTATTAGTGGAACCATGTCTCATGCTTGGGTGCAAATGTTTGATGATGAGTTAAGTGCTTTTAGAGCATATTGTCAAATTTATAAAGACAATATAAGTCTTTTGATTGATACTTATGATTATAAAAAAGGTATTGAAAATGCTATTTTAGTTTTTAATGAGTTAAATGCACAAGATTCTATGCAAAATTATTCCATCCGTATTGATTCAGGAGATTTGCTGAAAATCTCTAAATATATTAGAAAAAAACTAGATCTTGCTGGATTAACAAAATGCAAAATCATAGCTAGTAATACTTTAGATGAGTTTATCATAGAAAAATTACTAAAAAACAAAGCTCCAATCGATGCTTTTGGCATTGGAGAAAAGCTTATTACTTCGGCAAGTTCGCCTATTTTTGGAGCTGTTTATAAGCTTGTTGCATTAGAAAAAAACAATCAAATCATCCCTAAAATAAAAATCAGTGCAAGCTCAAGCAAAACAACCTTGCCACATTTTAAAAAACTCATAAGGTATTATAAAAACAATAAAGCAAGTTTTGATATTTTATATACACATGATGAAAGTATCAAAAATTACCAAGGTTATACATATAAAAATTTACATGAGCTTATTTTTAAAGATGGAAAATTAGTTTATGAGCTTCCTAACTTGAAAAATATTCAAGAGTATCATAAAAAAAGTATTGATAGTTTGGATTTTAAACTAAAAAAACTTCAAAATCCAAGTATTTATAAAGTAAAAATTTCTAAAAAATTACAAAATATGCAAAAAACTTACTTAGAAAAAAATTAATCTTTTTTTCTAAGTTTTACCTCATCTTCTACTTCAAGTAAAAATCTATCCACAAGCTCATCTTCTTTTAATTTGGCCACTACTTCACCATGTCTTATAACTAAACCTTGATTTTTTCCAAAAGCAATAGCCACATCAGCACCCTTAGCCTCACCCAAGGCATTTACAACACAACCCATAACACTTATATTTAATGGTTCTTTTATATGTTTAGTTTTTTCTTCTACTATCTTAATCGCTTTAATCAAATCGCTTTGAATTCTTCCACAAGTTGGGCATGAGATGATATTTACTCCACTCTTTTGTACTCCACTATCTTGCAAAATAGCCCTTGCTACTTTAATCTCTTCTTCAAGCTCCCCTGTCATAGAAACTCTCATTGTATCGCCTATACCTTTTAAAAGCAAATTTCCTAAGGCAATCGAGCTTTTAACCGTGCTATGAAATTTAGTCCCTGCCTCAGTAACTCCTAAATGAAATGGATAATCACAAAGCGGTCTTAGAGCTTCGTAAGCTTTTATGGTATTTTGCACATCTGAAGTTTTCATAGAAATTTTAATGTCAAAAAAGTCTAAATCTTCTAGTAATTTTATATTATACAAAGCACTCTCAAGCATAGCCTCTATATTATAACCATATTTATCGCTAAATTGCTTTTCTATAGAGCCATGATTTACTCCTATTCTAATAGGAATTTTTCTTTGCTTACAAGCTTGCACCACTTCTTTGATATTTTCTTTTGAGCCTATATTTCCTGGGTTAATTCTCACCCCATCGATAAATTCAGCACAAAAGACTGCTAGCTTGTGATTAAAATGTATATCCACTATTAAAGGCAAGGGGCTTTTTGCTTTGATTTCTTTTAAAGCTCTTGCATCTGCCATATCTAAACAAGCCAAACGCACTATATTTGCACCAGCAAAATAAAGCCTATTAAGTTGCTCCAAACAACCCTCAGTATCTCTTGTTTTAGTAAAAAGCATAGATTGCACAGAAATAGGAGCATCTCCGCCTATTAAAACATCACCTACTTTTATTTGTCTTGTTTTGTATCTTGTCATTAAAATCACTCTAAAAATATTTTTAGAGTATTATAGCCCAAAAATGGGCTATATCATTAATCTTTTTTATTTTTATTAAGAGATTTATATTTTATATCTGTATCTCTTGTTAAAAGGGTAAAAATTTGATTTGTTAAATCTTGAGTAAGTTTTTTAGCTTCCATTTGATTTTGCAATGAAAAATCAACTAAAATTTGCTTTGCTTTGTTCTTATCTTTTTTATAAAGACTTAAATATTCTTTTTCCATAGCTTCTTGTTTTAAAGATGTGTCTTTTTCAAATTTAGCATAAGCATTTTTTACGATAGGAGCATATTTATTATAATCACTCATTACAAGAGTTTGCAACTTGCGATAAATCCAATAAATTGATTTATCATCAGCTTCATTTGTTCCTTGTTGATAGCCTGCAATAAATTCATCATTACCAAAATAATAAGGCAAATACACACTCAAATCAGCCATTCCTATTGCGACATAATTTAACCTACCTATTTCTTTAGGAAGCCACGGCCTAACTTGCATAATGTGAGATTCATAAGTTCTAAACACACTCACAACACGGTAAATGTTTTCATTTTCATTGAAATTTGCATATGGATCATATTTTGTTCCATCATAGTGCGATCTTAAAGCTTTTTTTAAATCACCCACACTAAGTTTTTGCTCAGGTTGTAAAAACACATTAAAATTAGCACCATTTTTTACATCTTGATTTAAAGATGGATTAAACATTTTTTGTATCCACCAAACTCTAGGATAATTATAAGTTAAATCTCTATCATCATTTCTTGTATAAACTTTAAAAAAATCAAAATCCTTATCTACTTTAGGATTATACGCTTTATGAATGACGGCAAAATTTATTAAATTTTTAGAATGCAAGGTATTTTCATCGTTGAATTTTAATTGCTTCAATCTACCCTGGTTTGCGCTAACAAAATACGAATTATTAGGAATTTTTACAGCCATCCACTGATGTGCTGTGGCACTTTCTAAATACCAAATTTCTTTAGAATCCACAAAAGCTACTCCAAAACCCTCAGCAGCTCCTTGTTTTTCTATAATATCACCCAATAATAAAACACCTTCTTTTGCGCTTTTAATTCTTGGAAGCAAAACATCCAAAATATCATCTTCGCTAATGCCATTTTTCTCATTATAAGGATCAAATTTTAAAAGTTCATCTTTTGCATAAATTGATTCAGTAGCACTTATCCCAACATCCATTTCATTAAAACCAGTAGCACCGTGTAATTTACTTTGCCAATTAGCTATAGTGCTATATTGAAAAGATTTAGTAGGTAAAGGGTAAGTAAAATCATTCATTCCTTGATGTGCTTTAGTGCTATAAATGCCTTTTTGATTTTCAACTCTTGGGTGGATTAGAAAAACCTGTGCCTTATCTGCTTTACTATCAGCACTTCTTGCAACCAACATAGAGCCATCTTTACTTGCTTCATTTGGTACTAAAATAGTAGTGCAAGCTAAAGCATTATTAAACAAAGCACCAAAAAGTACACAGTTTGTAAGAAAACTAAACTTTTTCATTTTCTCTCCTTTAAATTTAAGAAATTAAAAAAGTATATTCTTATCAAAATAAATTTAAAATTAAAAATAAAATATTGTTTTTATTATAAAATAATAATTATTTATAAATAAATACATTTTTCAAGAAAAATCAACTGGATCTATATCGCAAGTAATATTTTTAAAATTTAAAGCAAAATGCTCAAATTTTACAAGCTCTTGATGGGTATTAGCACGCAATAATACATAAAAACGCCATTTTTTATTTAGCATTTCAATACCACAAGCACCATGGCCTACTAATTGCACTTGTTTTAATTCTTGAACTTTATTAGCTATAAATTCACACAAATTTAAAGCTTTGTTTTTATTCTCATCTTCAATAATTAGCCTTAAAAGTCTTTTAAATGGAGGGTAAAGCCCGCTCCTAGCATTTAATTCATCTTTTAAAAAACTATCATAATCTTGTATATATTTTTCAAAAAAAGATCTATTTTTAGTTTGTAAAAGCACCCTACCCTCACCCTTTCGACCTGCACGACCTGCTACTTGCATAGCAAGAGCCAAAGTCTCTTCTAAGGCTTTAAAATTAGGTCTAAATAAGTACTCATCAAGACCCAAAATCACACTCAAATCCACGTTGTGATAATCATGTCCTTTAGCAAGCATGGAAGTACCTACTAAAATATCAATTTTTTCTTGGTTAAAATCTTTTAAAATCATATCAAGCTTTTTTACACTGCTAATCTCATCACTATCAAATCTTTTTATGATAGGATTAAACTCAGCTAATTCTTTTTCTAAAAGCTCACAAAGCTCTGCTGTGCCCATTTTTTTAGCTTCAAGCATAACTCCATTGCAAGTTGGGCAGGTTTGATCGATTTCTTTAGTGAAATTACAATAATGGCATTTTAATGCATTTTTATTTTTATGCAAACTCAAAGCAATAGAACAAAAAGGGCATTTAATAGTATTAGCACATTCTTTGCATAAAATTTGTCTAAAATTTGCCCTTGTAGGTAAAAATACCACGGCTTGCTTTTTATTTCTTAAGCTAATTTTTAATTCTAAAAGCAATTTTGATGAAACACTAAGCTCACTCTCATCATATAAAAACTGCTTTTTACTTTCAAAGAAAGTTCCTTTAAGCCTAAAACAAGGATGTTTATAAAAACTTACAACACTTGGAGTAGCCGAACCCAAAAGAACTTTTATATGCATTTTTTTTGCTACAAATAAAGCTAAATCTCTTGCATTGATTTTTGGATTATTAGAAGCTTTATAAGAATTATCATGCTCTTCATCAATAATAATCAAACCCAAATTCTTAAAAGGTAAAAACAAAGCCGACCTAGCTCCCACTACTAAAAGAGCTTTTGAATTTGCTAAATCTTGCAAACATTCTTGCTTTTTTTTCTTAGTAATTTTAGAATGCCACAAGAAAAAATGCTCGCCAAAATACACTTTTAATCTTTTTTGCATTTGTGGAGTTAGAGCGATTTCTGGCATTAAAAGCAAAACTTGCTTTCCTTGCTCTAAATATTCTTTTATCAAGCTAATATAAATTTCAGTTTTACCACTTCCTGTATCACCAAATAGCAAACTAGTTTGTTTAGTTTTTATAAATTCCAAAGCCTCTTGCTGGTTTTTACTTAAACTAGGTACTTTTTCTATATGAATTTTTTCATTTTTATACTCTTTAATGCTTTCAAACATACCTAAAACAAAAGCTATTTTACTAGCATAATAATAAGCAATAAATTGAGCAAGTTCGTATTGATATTGCGTTAGTTTAAAACCTGTTTTTTCCTTTATAGCTTGGGTTTTAAAATCAGGCTTTGAACATTTTTGCAAAATTATAGCTTTGAGATTTTTTTTCCTTGCAAGATCAACTATTACCTCATCTAAAATTTCAAATTCTTCTTCACTTTCATAAGTTAAGGTGTCTAAATAATATCCTTTAATAGCAAGTTGATAAAAATTCAAAACCCATAATCCTTACAATTTAAACTCACACATTCTAAAAAAACTTTTTCACTATTATAAGAAAAATCTATGTAATTTTTAGAATTTATAAAAAATCTATATTGAGTATTTGCTATTTTCATCCACGATTTTTTAGATGAAATGATTGGTTTTTCTAAAACGCTGTAAGTGCATTGTTTTGTATTTTTATAATTTTGAGAATGATAACATACAAATAATTTTTGATTTTCACTATTTATCAAAGCTTCATCTAAAATTGCTGGAAAATCCTTACTTTCTTTAAATAAAAACTGATTTCTAAGTAAAGACAAAGAAGCATTGATAAGCTCCACCTCACTTTTTACTTGAATGAGTTTAGCATCATTTTTTCCAAAAGAAAAATACGGATAAGCAATTACGCTAAGAATAGCAATAATCATCATACAAAAAACAAGCTCTATCAAAGTAAAAGCTTTTTTTGTTTGCATTTATTTTATTTCTTCATCGATAGTATTGATAAGTTTATTGAGTTCTTTTTTTAAGATATAGTTTTCGTAGCTAAGTTTTACAAAAGCATTAATGAAATTTGCAAGCTCTATCTTGCCTGTGCCTCCAGAAATTAAAGCAATTTCATCTTCAAGATGATTTGCAAATTCATTACTGCATGTTACAACAAAGTCTTTTGCATAGACATTAATTGTAACTTTTCTTTGGTTATTGTTTGCCAAGAACTGCCTCTATTTTTTTGATCACATCTTCGCTTTCAATATTTTTATTTTTAAGCTCTTCTTCTAAACGTGCGATTTGATTATTTTTAGCTTCATTTTGTGCTTTTACACTTACCAATTCATTTCTTAAATTTTCATTTATTTCACATACTTCATTATATTTAGCCAAAAGCTCATTTACTTTATCTGTCATTGTGTTGATTATTCTTTCATCATACATATTTTCTTGCCTTTATTGATTTTATATTTAGAGTATTTTAAACACATAATTGTAACAAAAAAAAATTTAATTTTGCATAGCTTTTTGTTTTAAAATTTAAATTTTTACAAAAAATTTTGTGTAAAATTAGCAAAAATACAAGTTAGGAAAATTTATGTTTGAACTTACTAGTGATTTTAAGCCAAGTCCTGATCAAAAACAAGCCATTGATGGTATAGTAAAAAGCATTAAAGCGGGTAATAAATACCAAACCTTGCTAGGTGTTACAGGTAGTGGAAAAACTTTCACTATGGCAAATATCATTAAAAACTTAAACATGCCTACTCTTATCATGAGTCACAATAAAAGCTTATGCGCGCAACTTTATAGTGAATTTAAAGGTTTTTTTGCAAATAATCATGTGGAGTATTTTATAAGCTATTATGATTATTATCAACCAGAAGCTTATATACCAAGAACAGATGTTTTTATAGAAAAAGATAGTTCTACTAATGAAGATTTAGAAAGATTAAGACTTAGTGCAAGTGCTTCGCTTTTAAGTTATGATGATGTTATTTGTATAGCTAGTGTTTCGGCAAATTATGGTTTGGGAAATCCAAGTGAGTATGTAGGTATGGTTTTGATTTTAGAGCTTAATATGCAAATAAATCAAAAAGAACTTTTAAAAAAACTTGTAGACATGGGTTATAAACGCAATGATAATTTCTTTGATAGGGCTGATTTTAGAGTTAATGGAGATATAGTAGATATATATCCAGCTTATTATGAGGATGAAGCTATTAGGCTTGAGTTTTTTGGCGATGAGCTTGAGGCGATGTATCATTATAATGTCTTAGAAAATAAAAAAGGTAAAGATTTAAAAAAATTCATACTTTACCCAACCAGTCAATTTAGCGTAGGTGAGGCTAGGCTTAAAGAGGCTATAAAAGGTATAAAAGCTGAATTAAATGAACGCCTTGCTTATTTTGAAAATGAAAATAAACTCGTAGAAGCACAAAGGTTAAAACAAAGAGTAGAATTTGACCTTGAAATGCTTCAAAGCACTGGAATGTGTAAAGGAGTTGAAAATTATGCTTTGCATTTAACAGGGCTTAAGAGCGGCGATACACCTTATACGCTTTTTGATTATTTTGCTATTAAAAACCAAGACTTTTTAGTCATTGTAGATGAATCTCATGTATCTTTACCACAATTTCGTGGGATGTTTGCAGGGGATAGAAGCAGAAAGCAAACTTTGGTTGATTATGGTTTTCGTTTGCCAAGTGCCTTAGATAATAGACCTTTGATGTTTGATGAATTTATTAATAAAAATTGTAAATTTTTATTTGTTTCAGCCACACCTGCGCCTTTAGAGTTAGAATTAAGCAAAGAAAATATTTTTTATCAAATCATGCGTCCAACAGGGCTTTTAGATCCTAAAATAGAAATCAAAGATAGTGAAAATCAAGTAGAAATTTTATACGATGAAGCTAAAAAAGTTATAGAGCATAATGAAAGAGTTTTAATAACCGTTTTAACTAAAAAAATGGCCGAAGAGCTTAGTAAATACTACTTAGAACTTGGCTTAAAAGTAAAATACATGCATTCAGAAATTGACGCAATAGAGCGTAATGAAATCATCCGTGGTTTAAGAAGTGGTGCTTTTGATATTTTAATCGGGATTAATCTTTTAAGAGAAGGACTTGACTTGCCTGAAGTTTCTCTTATAGCGATTATGGATGCAGATAAAGAAGGCTTTTTAAGAAGTACCACTGCACTCATTCAAACGATGGGACGTGCTGCTAGAAATGTCAATGGAAAAGTTTTACTTTTTGCCAAAAAAATCACAAAATCTATGCAAGAAGCTATCGATACTACTAATAAAAGAAGGGCTTTACAAGAAGCTTATAATAAAAAACACAACATCACACCAACCTCAGTAAAAAGAAACATAGAAGAAAGTTTAAAACATGAACTTGAGCAAGGAGAAATTTATCGTAAAGGCAAAGAACTTGAAAAAATGCCTGCAAAAGAACGCGCCAAAATAGTAAAAGAATTAAGAAAACAAATGTTAGAAGCAGCTAAAAATCTTGAATTTGAAAAAGCGGCAATGCTTAGAGATGAGATTAATAAATTAAGAACTTTATAAACTCTTATTATTTAAGATTATTTTCATAATATTTTTAATAAACTAAAAATAAATAATAAATTTAAAGTGAAACTATGCTCAAATTTCTTTTGCTTGCCATGTCAATATTTTCTTTCTATGCATGCTCTAATCCAAATGACAAATTTGATGCAATGGGAATTTTTGAAAGTGATGAGATAATTGTCTCTAGTGAAATACAGGGAAAAATTTTAGAATTTAATATCCAAGAAGGACAAAAACTACAAAAAGACCAGATAATAGGAAAAGTAGATAGTGTTTCTTTGGAGTTAAAAAAGAAAGAACTTTATCATATTATTGAAGCGTTAAAACTACAAAAACTAGATATAAAAAACCAACTCTCACCTTTATTTCAGCAACTCAAAGATACCTTAGTAGATAAAAAACGCTATTATACACTTTTGAAAAATGAGGCAATTTCTCAAAAGGAATATGATGATATTAATGCAAAATATTCATTATTAGAAAAAGAAATCAATGCCAAAAAAGAAAATCTAACTCTTAAAAATGCTTCTATAGATGAACAAATTCAAACTGCATTGACCCAAATTGCTATCTTAGAAGATAGTATTGCCAAAAGCTTTATAAGATCTCCTATTTATGGCACTGTTTTAGAAAAGTATGCTTTTGCTGGAGAATTAAGTAAAAATCAAGCATTATTTAAAATAGCAGATTTATCAAACCTATATCTTAAAGCTTATATTATCAATCAAGATTACAACAAAATAAAGCTCAAAGATAAAGTTAAAATAATTTCTGACACGGGTAAAAATTACCAAGGCGTTGTATCTTATATTTCACAAAAAGCTGAATTTACACCAAAGACCATCATGAGTAAAGACGAGAGAGAAAATCTTGTTTATATGATAAAAATAAATGTCAAAAATGATGGTTATTTAAAAATCGGAACCTATGCCGAAGTACATTTTTACCATGATTGAAGTTAAAAATCTTTACAAAAGTTACAATAATAAGAAAGTTCTAAGTGATATTAATTTTAATCTAAATGATGGTGAAATTTTAGGCATTATTGGAGCAGATGGATCTGGCAAAAGTACTTTGTTAAAAATTTTAAGCACTCTTGTATTGCCCGATACAACAAAAACTAAAATTTATGAATATAATCTAGTAAAAGACTATCAACAAATTCGAAAAATAATAGCCTATATGAGTCCTTGTTTTAGCCTCTATGGCGATCTTAGTATAGATGAAAATATAGATTTTTTTGCCAAAATTCACTCTTGTAATTGGAAAGAAAATTTACAAGAAATATTACCTATATATCAGCAATTGCAACAAGTAAAAAATAGAAAAGCAAGCGCTCTTTCTGGAGGAATGAAGCAAAAGCTAGCTCTATGCTGTGCTCTCATTCACAAACCAAAACTTTTAATACTAGATGAACCTACAACTGGAGTGGATCCTTGTTCAAGAAAAGATTTTTGGGATATATTATTGTCTTTAAACAAAAGTATTATCATAACAAGTTCTTATATGGATGAAATTGCAAGATCAGATAAAATCGCTTTTATACAAAATGGTAAATTTATAAGATTAGACAAGCCAAAAACACTATGTGAAAATATTCAATCAGGAATTTATGCTCTAGAAGGAATAAAAATCAAAAATATTATGACAATTTTAAAAAATGATGATAATGTAAAAAATTTTTATGCTTTTAAAGAAAATATTCATATTGTTTTTAAAGAACATACTAATACTTCTAAATGGTTATCTATAATAGAAAAAAAATGCAATCAAAAACTTTCCTTATATAAAACCAATGCAAATCTTGAAGATTGTTTTATGGAATTAAACCATGGATAGTGTTATAAAAACTTCTAATCTTTGTAAATATTTTGGAACCTTTAAAGCAGTAGATGATCTAAATTTTGAAGTTCACAAAGGAGAAATATTTGCCTTTTTAGGAGCCAATGGAGCAGGAAAAACCGCTGCTATAAAAATGCTTTGTGGTTTGAGTTTACCAACAAGTGGAAATGCTTTTATTGGCGGATATGATGTATATAAAGATAGTGAAAAAATCAAACAAAATATAGGTTATATGAGTCAAAAATTTTCGCTTTATGAGGATCTAAGTGTTTTTGAAAATATAGAATTATTTGGCACAATATATGGTTTAAGCACTAAAACAATAAGAGAAAACGGAGACTCATTATTAAATTTTTTAAATATATATGCTTATAAAAACAAGATTGTAAAAGATCTATCTTTAGGTTTTAAACAAAAGCTAGCCTTTTGCGTAGCAACTTTACACAAGCCAAAGATTATTTTTTTAGATGAACCCACAAGTGGTGTAGATCCAAAAACAAGAAGGGATTTTTGGGAACTTATTTACAAAGCAAGCAATGAAAATATTTCTATTTTTATCACAACACACTATATGGATGAAGCAGAATATTGCGATAGAGTAAGTATTATGATAGATGGCAAAATCAAAATTTTAGATACTCCCAAAAATTTAAAAAGAACATATAATGCTAAAGATATACAAGAAGTATTTTTTCAATTAGCAAAAGAAGCAAAAAGATCTTAATATGAATATTTTTCTAGCTATTGTTAAAAAAGAGAGTTTGCATATTATAAGAGATAAAAGGACTATGTTGATAGTATTTTTCATGCCTATAGTGCAAATTTTACTCTTTGGTTTTGCACTTAGCATGGAAGTAAACCATATAAAATTTAGCATTTTAAATTTATCAAAAGATAATACTAGTAAACAAATATCTCAAACACTAATAAATAATCCTTATTTTGAATTTATACAAACTTACCACGACATTAAACAAATGCAAGATGATTTTAAAAACTCTAAAATAGATATGACTCTTATATTTGATCATAATTTTGCAAAAAATCAAATAATTCAAATTGCAATTGATGCAAGTGATCCTAATAGGGCTAGCATTATCAATGCTTATATTGAAAATATTTTATTAGAACAACTTGATGTACAAAATTTCAATATACGTTTTTTATATAATCCTAGTTCTAAAAGTCAATATGTATTTATACCTGGACTAATGGGTATGATTTTAATGTTAATTTGCGCGATGATGACTAGCATATCCATAGTGCGCGAAAAAGAAAATCAAACCATGCAAATGCTACTTAGTGCCCCAATAAGACCTTTTATAATTATATTTGCAAAAATGTTGCCGTATTTTTTTATTTCTAATATTAGCTTATTTATTATTTTGTTGTTATCGGTTTTTGTTTTAAATATACATATTCAAGGAAATCTTTTTATCTTGCTTTGTTTTTGTATGTTATACATTTTTCTAGCTTTAAGCATAGGGCTTTTTGTATCATGTATAACAAAAACACAAGCAAGCGCTATGTTAATATGTGGAATGGTATTTTTAATCCCTATAATTTTACTTTCAGGTATGATATTTCCCACTGAAAGCATGCCAAAAATTCTAGAATTTTTCACCCATTTGATCCCTGCAAAATGGTTTATCATAGGCATTAAAAAAATTATGTTTATGGATGTTAGTTTAAGCTTTTTATTAAAAGAACTTATTATTTTATTGTCGATGAGTTTTATTTTCCTATTTGCAAGCATTAAAAAATTTAAAGATAGGATTGAATAATGCTGTTAAAAGCTTTATTAAAAAAGGAATTTTTACAATTTAAACGTAATAAATTTTTACCACGATTGGTTTTGATTTATCCTTTAGTTCTAATACTTATTATGCCATGGGCAACAAATCTTGAAGTTAAAAATATCAATATAGCAGTAATTGACTGGGATAAAAGTCAGAGTACTAAAAATATAATAAATACTATTGCTAATAACAAATATTTTGACAAAATATACACATTTTCCACGTACCAAGATGCTAAAAAATGTATAGAAAATAACATTTGTGATGCAATATTAGAATTTAACTCAAATTTTGAGCACGATTTTTTCAAAGAAAACAAATTAAATTTATCTCTTTATATTAATGCTATAAATGGAGTAAAAGCCAATATAAGCTTAATCTATATAAATAAAATCATCACTTCAAGCTTAAATTTAAAACAAGACAAAATTAATATCTTAAGCAATTTCAAATTTAATCCAAATCTTAATTACCAACATTATATGATTCCTGCTTTAAGCACTATAGTACTCACTTTACTTTGTGGTTTTTTACCCGCAATTAACATTGTAAGTGAAAAAGAAAAGGGAAATATTGAACAAATAAATGTTAGTCCTATTTCTAAATTTAATTTTATACTAGCCAAGCTCATTATGTACTGGATAATTGGTATAGTTGCCTTTAGTATATGTCTTTTGGTTTCATTTTTTATTTATGATTTGTATCCTAAAAGCAATGTATTGCTACTATGCGCTGTGGTGTTTATTTATATTTTGGCTATTTCTGGATTTGGGATTATCATTTCTAACTATTCCAATACCATAGCACAAGCTATGTTTGTAATTTTTTTCTTCATGATGATTTTTATATTAATGAGTGGACTTTTTACTTCTATACTTTCTATGCCAAAGTGGGCTTATGCTTTAAGCCATCTAAATCCATTAAAATACTTTATAGAATCTTTAAGAATGATTTTTCTAAAAGAAGTTGATATAACAAATTTATATTCTAATTTTATAATACTTGGTATATTTGCGATTATATTTAACTGTTTTGCTATAATAAGTTACAAAAAAAGAAGCTAAAAGCCTTAAAAAGGCTTTTATTTATTTGCTCTTTCTATATATTCTCCACGCACAGTATCAACGCGAATCACTTCCCCTTCTAGCACATGAAAAGGAATTTGTACTACTGCACCTGTTTCTAAAGTAGCTGGTTTTTTGTTTGAGCCTTGAGTGTCACCTTTGAAATTTGGTGCTGTTTCGATAATTTTAAGCTCCATTACTTGAGGCACTTCCACACCGATTGCTTTTCCATTGTGGAATAAAACATCCACCATAGTTCCATCAAGCATCCATTTTTTAGCTTCACCCACATCTTCATCGCTAATTGCAACTTGCTCATAAGTTTGAGTATCCATAAATTGACAATTTTCACCATCATCGTATAGATATTGCATTTGTTTTTCTTCTAAATTTGGAGATTCACATTTATCTCCTGCATGGAAAGTTTTTTCTAAAACCTTACCATCGATAAAAGATTTAATTTTAATACGTACAAAAGCAGGACCTTTTCCTGGTTTTACGTGTTGATATTCTACGATTTTAAAAGGAATACCATCAATTTCTATTTTTAAACCTTTTTTTAAATCTCCCATTCCATAAGAAGCCATATATTTTCCTTAATTTTAAAATTAAAAAATAATTGTAACAATTAAGGCTTATAAAAAGCCTTAAATTTCTGCATATTCTGCAAAAATACAAGCATCAACAGCTCTTAATTCTTCAAGCAAAGCTTTTGAAATTTTTGCATCAAGTAAAATCACAGCTAAAGCTTTTCCAAAGCCATTTCTACCAAGTCTAAAATCAGCTATATTAACATTATTTTTAGCTAAAATTCCGCTAACATTAGCAATAACTCCTGGTATATCATTGTTATTTAAAATTATCATTTTCCCTTTTGGTTTAAAATCTACATCAAAACCATTTAACTCTACTATCCTTTGTTCATTTTCACCAAAAATAGTCCCTGAGATAGAAAGGTTAGAATTATCTGTAATTACCTTTATGGTGATTTTGTTACTATAACCACTACTTGGTAAAATACAAGATGAAAGTTCCACACCCTTGTCTTTAGCTACAAAATGTGCGTTGATATAATTAATATTTTCACCTAAAATTCCTCTTAAAACACTCACTGTTGCAAAAGTTAGCAAAGACTCATTATACTCACTAATTTGTCCTTCACTTTCAAGTTTAATAGCTTTAATAGGAGTTTTATCAAGCTGAGCAGCCAAAAAGCCCATTTTAGAAATAAGCTCAATATAAGGTGCTACAAAACTTGGCAAATCTTCAGTTTTAATTGGTAAATTTAAAGCATTAGGATAAGAAATTCCTCTTGCAGCATTTAAAGCTTGCTCGCATGCTTGGATAGCTATATTTTCTTGACTTTCTAAAGTATTTGCACCAAGATGAGAAGTAACAGAAACATTTTCGAAATCTAAAAATGGATGATTAGTTGCAGGTTCTTTGTTAAACACATCGATACCAAGCCAAGCTATTTTACCACTTTTTAATCCCTCACACAAAGCATCTTCATTATAAAGACCACCTCTAGCACAATTTATCAATCTTACGCCATCTTTCATTTTAGAAATTTCTTCAAAAGAAATCATATCTGTTGTTTCTTTTGTTTTTGGTGTATGTATAGTAATAAAATCACTTTGAGTTAAAATTGTATCTAAAGAATTCACGCACTCAATACCCAAATCAGTCATTTTAGAAGCTACCACATAAGGATCATAAGCTATAACTTTCATACCAAAAGCTTTTGCGCGTACAGCTACTCTTGAACCTATATTACCAAAACCTATAACCCCTAAAGTTTTGTTCATAAGTTCAACACCATACCATTTTTCTCTTTCCCATCTTCTTTGTATTTTTAAAAAATTATGAGCATTTACAAAAGATCTTGCAGAGCATAATAGGTGATTCATAGTAAGTTCAACTGCTGCTATGGTATTAGCCGTTGGCACATTCATAACTATAATGCCTTTTTTAGAGCATTCATCTATATCAACATTATCAACTCCAACGCCTGCTCTAACTAAGGCTTTTAAATTAGAACATGCATTGATAAATTTCAAATCCACATCTGTTGAACTTCTAGTAATAGCTACATCCACATCACTTAATTTTGTTAAAAGCTCATCTTTAGGTAAATGCGCTGCTTCAATAAGTTCTACATCATCAGCTTTTCTTAAAAGCTCCACACCCTTGTCTAATATTGCATCACATACAATAATTTTTTTCATAACCAAACCTCCTTTAATTTTGCATTTATGTTGTAAATTTTTAATTTGTCGATCAGTGCGTTTAAAACTTTTTCATTATTTATATCTAAATAAATTGCCACTTCATCTTTGCTTTGTGTTAAAGTGTATTTGATAAAAAAAGAATGCAAAGTTTGCTTTAAACAAAACATAGAATAAACATCGTTTTTATTTACATCGAGCATATAGAATTTTTGTTTTGGTTTTACTACAGAATCATCCATATTAAAACTCATATAAAATTCATTCGCTGCTGGAGAAAAATCATTAACTTTAAGATTTGAAAGTTTATCTTGCCAAGTTTGTGGCAATTCTTTTTTTATTTCATCAAAAGAATATTTAACATTTTGTGAGATAGGTAAATTTCCAACACTTACATATCTCACCATAAAAACAAAAGCAACAATCAAAACTAGGCTTAAAAAGCCTAAAATACCATAAAGGGTATATTTTTTCATTTGTTATTATGAAAGTTGATCTTTGATAATATCACCTAAAGTTACTTTATCATTATCATTGATTTCATTTAACGCTTCTCTTTCTTTCATTCTTGCAAGACTTTTTACGCTTAAACGAATTCTATTTTTCTTTTCATCAATGAAAACAATTAAAGCTTCTATTGTATCGCCTACTTTTAAACTTGAAAAATCAATATTACCCAAATCTTCTTTGTGAATTAGTGCATCAACGCCCTCTTCAAGCTCAACAAAAACTCCAAAATCCTTAATATCTCTAATTTTTCCTGAGATAATATCATTTACTTGGTGTTTTTGTGCATAAACCTGCACAGGACTTTTTTGCAATTCTTTAGTGCTTAAAGAAATTTTTTGATTTTCTTTGTCAAGCTTGATGATTTTAACTTCTATAACATCACCAACTTTATACATATCTTTGCATTTATCGTTTCTATTCCATGAAGCGTCTTCATTATGCAATAAACCTTCTAAGTTTGCAATTTTTACAAAGGCACCAAAATTAGTCACAGAAGTAACACTACCTTTTACCACATCACCTACTTTATGTGATTTTAAAAACTCATCAAAAGGTTTTGCTAATAAATTTTTTAAAGAAACTCTAAGTCTTCTTTCTTTAGCATTAATCTCAATTACTTCCACATCAAGCTCTTGGCCTTCACTAATATAATCTTTTGGATTTTTAGCATTTTTATCCCAAGAAATTTCACTTATATGTAAAAATCCTTCTATATCATTTCCCAAATCAACAAAAGCACCATATGGCTCTATATTTGAAACTGTAACCTTAATAGTGTCACCAACCTCTAAACCATCTTTAATTTCATCCCAAGGATCAGGCATAGCAAGTTTGATAGATAAAGAAAGATGTTTTTTATCTTTATCATATTTAATCACTTTTACAGGAACCTTATCACCCTCATTATATAATGAACTAGGATTTACCGGTCCTTTATAAGAAATTTCACTATAGTGAACCAAACCATCAACACCGCCTACATCAACAAACATACCATAGGTGGTGATTTTTTTAACAATACCTTCTATGATTTCTTCTTGATTTAACACATTTGAGATAATCTCTTTGCGTTTTTTTCTTTCTTCATCTACTATTTTTTTTCTAGAAACTACTATACTTTGAGCTTCTTTATCAATTTTGATGATTTTAACTTTGAAAGTTTTATTGATGATGTTATTTGAATCTTTAAAGCTACTTTGTGATTTTGGCAAGAAAAATTCTACTCCATTTTCATCCACAGCTACAAAACCGCCTCTATTTTTACCAATGATTTTTACATCAATCATACTTTCATCATCTTTATAATTATCAATAAATTCTTTAACTTTTTGCTTTCTTAAAGCTTTTTTATGAGAAAGTAAAGATCTGCCACCGCGAGAACCCACTATAGCAACTTCTAATGTATCGCCTTCTTTGAAGATAAATTCGCCTTTGTCGTTTTGAATTTCTTCTATTGCCAAAATACCTTCTGATTTTTGCCCTACATTTACAAATACTTCATCGCCTTTAATCGCGACAATTATACCCTGTGTAGTTGCCTCCTCATCAGACTTGAAAGATTCCTCGAGCATTTGCTCAAAATCTTCTTCTATAATAATATCCTCTAGTCTGTTTTGAACTTTTTTGTTCACCTCGCTCATCGTGGTCCTTTGTTTTAAATTTTAATTCTTGATTATAGTATTGTTTTCTTTAAACTTAGTTAATTTTGGTGTATTCTTTGATTTTTTCCAAAACCAAGTCAATTACCCAATCCGGTGTAGAAGCACCTGCGCTAATACCGCATTTTTCTTTGCCACTAAACCATTCTTTTTGAATTTCCTTTTCATTTTCGATTAAATAGCTATCCTCGCAGTAATTTTTTGCTATTAAAAAAAGTTGCTTAGTATTAGCTGAATTTTTTCCTCCAACTATTATCATTACATCACTTTTTTTAGCAAGTTCATTGATTGCTTCTTGATTTTTAAAAGTCGCATCACATATGGTATTAAAAACGCGCACTTCCTTAACCCTAAGCATTAAAAAATTCACAATTTCCATAAATTTTTCTATCTTTTTTGTAGTTTGTGATACTACTGCGATTTTAGAAGGTAATTTAATATCAAATAATTCTTTTTCATCAAGAACCACATAAGCTTTAGTGCTTACATAACTTCTAACCCCTTTTACTTCAGGATGATTTTCATCTCCAAAAATCACAACTTCATAACCTTCATTGCTCATTTGCTCACAAATTTTTTGAGGTTTAGTTACAAAAGGACAAGTTGCATCAAAAATTTCTATATCTTTTTGCTTTAATTTTTCTAAATCTTGCTTTGTAATACCATGGGTTCTAATGATAGCTTTTTTTTCTGTGCTTAATTCATTAATATCATTTAATGTTTTAACATTATAATTTTTCCAAAGTCTTGTGATTTCTTCATTATTATGGATTAAAGGGCCTATGGTGGCTGCATCTTTAATCTGTTCAGCCTTCTTAATAGCTCTTTTTACCCCAAAACAAAATCCATAGCTTTTTGCTAGTTCAATCTCCAAATTTAGCTCCTATTTGCTTTAAAATCTCAATAAAATTTGGAAAAGAAGTTTTAATGCATTCACTATCATCTACTTCCATTCCACATCTTAAACCTAAAATTAAAAAACTCATCGCAATTCTATGATCTCCAAAGCTTTCTATTTTAGCACTTTTAACTTCGCCACCTTCTACTTCAAAACCATCTTCTAATTCTTTTACTTTTATGCCACATTTTTGCAAATTTAATACAATTGATTTGATTCTATCACTTTCTTTTACGCGTAATTCTTTAGCATTTTTTATAATGCTTTTTCCTTTTGCACAAGCAAAAGCTATGGCCAAAGCTGGAATTTCATCAATCAGCCATGCGATATTTTCACTCACACTTACTGCCTTTAAAGGCGCACTTTCAACATAAATTTCTCCAATACTTTCAAAATCTTCATTGGTAATATTATAGGTGATCTTTGCACCCATTTTTTCTAAAATTTTAAAGGCTTCAATACGTGTTTTATTTAACAAAACATTTTTTAAAACTACTTTTGAATGAGGTAAAATACAAGCAGCTAAGGCAAAGTAAAAGGCCGATGATGGATCATTTGGTACACATACTTCAAATGCTTTTAATTTTTCTTTTAAAGGATTGATTTTGATAAAAGTTTTTTCCTCATTTAAATATTCAATACAAGCTCCCATTTTATTAAGTATAATCTCACTATGATCTCTTGAAAGCTCAATTTCTTTAAAATAACTTTCTTTTTTGGCAAATAAAGCTGCTAAGATTAAAGCTGATTTTACCTGAGCTGAAGCAATATTACTACTAAAATCAAAACCATCCAACTTAGCTCCTTGTATACAAATAGGCGCTAAATTTGCATTAGCTCTTCCATAAATTTTAGCTCCTAAACTCATCAAAGGCTCACTTACACGTCTCATCGGCCTAGCATTTAAATAACAATCCCCGCTGAGTGCAAAAAATTCATCTTCAATAGCGCTTAAAAGACCTATTAAAAGTCTCATAGCTGTACCTGAATTGCCACAATCTAAAACACAATTTGGAGATTTTATATATTTTGGAGCTTTTATGCAAATTAATTCATCATTTTCTTCAACCTCAGCTCCCAAGGCTTGAATGATTGCTAAAGTATGTAAAGTATCTTGGGCTTTTAAATAATTTTTAATTTTGCAAGTTCCTTGGGTAAGCAAAGAAAAGATAGCAAAGCGATGAGATATAGACTTATCAGAAGCTATATCTTCAAGCTCTGCTGTAAAAGAACTAATAGGACTGATTTTCATCGAAGTTTTAAACCATACTCATCATCTAAAGCTTTGATGATTTTATCAATATATTCAAGGATAATATTATCTTCTAAGGTTTTTTCAAAATCTCTAAATACTAAATTAATAGTCAAGCTATAAAAATCGCCTAAATTCTCATCTGTATATAAATCTACCACTCTAAAACTTTCTAATCTTTCAATATCTAATTTAGCAATAGTGTGTTTGATTTTTTCATATTCAAAACCCTTAGGTATAACTATACTTAAATCCCTGCTCATAGATGGAAATTTAGAATAAGCTTTAGCGGTTTTAAAGTCTTGTTTTAAGCCCTCTAAATCAAGCTCACAAATATAAGTTTTAACCAGATCTCTTTTATTTTCTATACTTAAATGCACTCTACCTACAAAACCTATACGTTTACCGTTTTTATATACATTTGCTTGCTCATATGGGCTTAAAAATGCATATTCTGATTTTTGCAAACTAAAATCACCTATAATGCTTTTTAATTCTGCTAAAAAAGTATAAAAATCTACCAAAACAGGCTTAGCCTTATTTGTGATTTTAGCTTCTTCTTTGTAGCCACTAAAGATCATTGCAAATTTAGCATGCTCGTTTGAAAACTCATCAAAAACACTACCACATTCAAAAAGTTTGATTTTCTTTTTTGAATTTCTTAGATTAAAACTTGCTGCATTTAAAAGATGATTTATCAAAGTGCTTCTTAAAGTATTAAGCTCATTGGTGATAGGATTAATGAGTTTGTTTTTAATACATTTAAATCCTAATTGACTTAATTCTTCTTCATTATCTAAAACATAATGCACACTTTCAAAATACCCATTACTACTTGCTTTTAATCTTAAATTTTTAAGCTCTTGATAATCAAAATATACTTGATTTAGGCGATTTTTTTCTTTAAATTCTAAAGCTTTTGATGGGATATTATCAATGCCAATAATTCTTACTATTTCTTCACTAATATCAGCTATATTTGCTATATCACTGCGATGAAGTGGGATTTTGATATTAAATTGCTCATCATTTACCACACTTATTTCAAAGCCTAGTTTTTTAAGAATTTTTACTAAATTATTTTTATCTATAGGCATACCAATGATTTTATCAATCTCTGCACCAAAAATACCAATAATATTTGCTTCATTTTCTTTAAAAACTTGTTGACTTCCTGAAAAAACACTCATTGCGTTGATTTTTAAGCACTCATTAAATAAATACTCCATTCCCAAAGAAAGCTTAGGCTCACTACCTCTTAAAGAACGATATATAGTATCATTTTTCTTTTTACAAAAGGCTATTGCATTTGCTATAGTTTGAGGATGAGTATAGCTTGCTTCTATAATGATGATTTTACTTTCATCATTGATTTTAAATTTATCTTCTTGCTCTATACCCGCTAAAGCAATCAACTCATCTTTATAATAAACTCCATATTCTCCATGTTCTTGAGTTTTAATTTCTAAAACAATCTTTTCATCGATTTGACATTCTTTGCAAAGCTTATGAAAATCATAAGCACAAAAAATCACCCCGCTTGCATGAGTTGCATAAGTTAAAAGATTTTCTATGTTATTATTTTTATATGCTTCAATCAAGGCAAGGCGAATTTGTATCGTAATATTTAGCTTAAATTCTTCTTTAATCTCTAATGCTTTATAAGCAAAAAAGCCTTCAACATCACTCTGATTTTTAACACTTAGTATTCTTCCTATACCTACGCTATTTTCGCTTTCTTTTAAAGGATTTAATTCTTTTAAATTTAAGTCAAGTGCTGCGCTTAAATCTCTAGCAACACCATATAAGCTCAAGCAATCTCCGCGATTTGGAGTAAGTTCTATTTCAATTAATTCATCATTAAAAAGTTCATAATCATTTAAAGCTTTTCCTAGAACTAATTCTCCCATGCTTTCATCTAAAACCATAATGCCTTCATTGCTTTTTCCAAAACCAAGCTCACTAGAAGAGCAAATCATACCCATAGATTCAACCCCTCTAAGTTTTGCAGGTTTTATCTCAAGTCCATTTGGAAGCACTGCACCCACTAAAGATACGGCTACAAATTGATCTTTATTAACATTTTTTGCACCACAAACAATTTGTAAAATTTCATTCCCAACATCTACTTTGCAAATATTCAATTTATCTGAATTTTCATGTTTAACTTTTTCTAAAACCTTACCTATTACAACTTTTTTGGGAGCTTTAACACTTTTGAAACTATCAACTTCTAATCCTATAGAATTTAAAGTATTTACTATAGTTTGCGTTGATATTTCACTTAAATCAATCCATTCATTTAACCAATTTCTACTAATAATCATCTAAATTGCTCCAATAATCTTAAATCACCTTCAAACATAGAACGCAAATCAGGAATTTTATGTAAAAGCATAGCAAAACGCTCCACACCCAAACCAAAAGCATAGCCACTTACATTTTTATAACCAACAAATTTATAAACATTAGGATCAACAACACCGCATCCTAAAACTTCAAGCCATCCTGTTTGCTTACAAACCCTACATCCACAACCTTTACAAAACACACAAGAAATATCTACTTCAGCAGATGGCTCTGTAAAAGGAAAAAAGCTAGGTCTAAAACGCACTTTTACATCACCAAACATATGTTTTAAAAAATGTTCTAGCATATCTTTTAAATTTGCAAAATTTACCTTATCGCCCTCTTCTACCACAAGTCCTTCCACTTGATGAAACATAGGTGTATGGGTAATATCAAAGTCTCTTCTAAAAACTGCACCTGGTGCTATCATTCTAATAGGTGGTTTTTGAGATAGCATAGTTCTAATTTGAACTGGAGAAGTTTGGGATCTAAGCAAGGTTTTATCTTCAAAATAAAAAGTATCTTGCATATCTCTTGCGGGATGATTTTGTGGTAAATTTAATGCTTCAAAATTATGAAAATCATCCTCAATCAAAGGCCCTTTTTCTATGCTGAAATTTAAAGCTGTAAAATATTCTATGATTTTATCCATAGTTTGCATGATTGGGTGCAAAGCACCTGCATTTGAAGTTTCATCAAAAAAGCTAAAATCTTGCACATCTTGTTTCATTTTTTCATTTAAAGCTTTTTCTTCCAATTCTTTTAATTTTACTTGATAAGCTTCATTAAATTCATCTCTTGCTTTATTTAAACCATTAGCAAATTCTTTTTTTTCTTCACCTTGCAAATCTTTTAACTTTGCAAATTCCAAAGTCAAAATACCTTTTTTTCCTAAAACACTTACTTTTATATTTTCAAGTTCTGCTAAAGTACTTGCAGAAGCAATTTTTTCTATCATATCTTGCAATTTTAGCTCCAACTAAATTTTTTTTAAACATTCTAATGTAAAATTATTTAAAATTAGCAAAAATAACAAAAAAAGGACTATTAAATGAGAGAAAAAACCGTATTTGAACTAATCATAGAAGGAAAAATCCCTGCTAATAAAGTTTTAGAAAGTGAAAAATTTTTAGCTTTTCATGATATTAATCCTAAAGCACCTATTCATATTTTAATCATTCCAAAAGAGCATTTTGAAAACTTTCAAGAATTAAGACCTGAATTAATGGGAGAAATGACACAATTTATCCAAGAATTAGCTACTCTTTTAGGACTTGATAAAAGTGGGTATAGATTAATCACAAATTGTGGAAAAAATAGCGGACAAGAAGTTTTTCATTTGCATTTTCATATGTTAGGTGGATTTGAGCTTCCAAAAAATAAAGAAACCCAAATCAATCCTGAATCACTATTCTAAAAAGGGCTTAACTCTTTTTAGATAGCAGGACCAGCTAATTTAAATTCTGCTCCTTCTTTTACATCTTCATAGCGTTTGAAATTTTCTATAAACATTTTCGCAAGCTTTAATTTAGTTTCTTCATAAGCTTTTTTATCTTCCCAAGTATTAACAGGGTTTAATAACTTACTTTCTACACCTGCTAATTCTTTTGGAACTGCAAGATTAAATAAATCATAGTTTTCAAACTCACAATTTTGTATGCTACCATCTAAAATCGCATTAATGCAAGCTCTAGTAGCTTTAATACTCATTCTTTTACCTACACCATAAGCTCCACCGCTCCAACCGGTATTTACCAAATAAACATTCACATTATGCTTGCTGATTTTTTCGCCCAAAAGTTTTGCATAAACAGTTGGATGTAATGGTAAAAATACTTCCCCAAAACAAGCCGAAAAAGTCGCAACGGGCTCAGTAATACCTCTTTCAGTTCCTGCTACTTTAGCAGTATAACCACTTAGAAAATAATACATTGCTTGTTCTTTACTAAGTTTACTAACCGGAGGTAAAACGCCAAAAGCATCCGCTGAAAGGAAAATGATATTACTAGGATGACCTGCGCTAAGACTTGGCTCGTGATTTAAAATATGTTCTATCGGATAAGAAACTCTAGTATTTTCAGTTTTAGAACCATCATTGAAATCAACACTTAAATCATCTTTTAAAACTACATTTTCTAAAAGTGCATTTTGCTTTATAGCTCCATAAATTTCTGGCTCACTTTGAGGGTCAAGGTTAATACATTTTGCATAACAACCTCCTTCAAAATTAAACACACCCTCATCATCCCAACCATGCTCATCATCGCCTATTAATTTTCTTTTTGGATCGGTTGAAAGAGTAGTTTTACCTGTACCGCTAAGTCCAAAGAAAAGCGCCACATCACCTTTTTCTCCAACATTAGCACTACAATGCATAGGAAGTTTATTTTCTAGCGGAAGCCAGTAATTCATCATAGAAAAAATTCCTTTTTTCATCTCTCCGCCATACCAAGTCCCACCAATTACTGCTATATTTTTTTCTATGTTAAAAATGACAAAAACTTCTGAATTTAAACCATCTTTTTCATAGTCTTCATTCACACATTTGCAAGCATTATACACCACAAAATCAGGTTTAAACTCACCAAGCTCTTCTTCTTTTGGACGAATAAACATATTTTTTACAAAATGCGCTTGCCAAGCAATTTGTGTTACAAAACGCACAGCTTTGCGACTTTTTAACGAAGCACCACAATATGCATCTTGGATATAAATGTCACTATTACTAAGCTGCTTTTTAGCTTTTGCTAAAAGTTTTTCAAATAATTCCTCACTAATAGGTTGGTTAATCTTACCCCAAGCAATATATTTTTGTGAAGGATCTTGTTTTACAAAATATTTATCCTTAGGGCTTCTTCCGGTAAAAATTCCCGTATCCACACTAAAGGTACCATTTTTAGTACATACACCTTCATTGTTATTTTTTTCATGTTTTAAAAGCTCATCATAACTAAGATTATGAAAAACTTGCCCGATATTTTCTAAACCTAAATTTTCTAAACCTATCATTTTTGCCTCCTTATTTATAAGTCATTAAAACCTGGCCTTCACTTACACTCTCACCAGCATTTATTAAAAGTTCTGCAATTTCTCCATCTTTACTTGCACTAACTTCAATCTCCATTTTCATAGCTTCAAGCACAGCTACAACTTGACCTGCTTTAACACTGTCATTTTCTTTTACTAAAATTTTAAATACATTTGCATTCATACTCGCAACGATGGCATTAGCACTATCATCTACTTGTGCCTTTTTCACTTCTGTTTTGTCTGAATTTACCTTGACAGCACTTTTAACATTAACATCTCTATCAAAACCTGCACTTACTTCCACATGATATTTATTACCATTAACTGAAACGGTAAATTGATTTTCATTGATAAGACTTGGTTTTAATTTGCTATTTTTTCTAACATTAACCTTAGCTTCACCTTTTAAGAAAGCTATACCTTTTTCTTTACAAGCTGCAACGATAAAAATATTTTCTTCACTTGTTTCTAAATTTTCTTTTTCCAATAAGTTTTTAATATAAGCTATACTTTTACTCTCATCTGCATCAGCGATATCTGTAGCTAATTTTGTAGTTGGTTCTAATTTTAATTGCTCGCTTGCAAGCTTAATTACTTCAGGATCTGGAGCAACGGGAGTTTTTCCAAAATATCCTAAAACCATTTTTCCATATCCATCTGCTATTTTTTTCCAAGGTCCAAACATTACATTATTAAAAGCTTGTTGAAAATAAAATTGCGATACAGGAGTAACCGAAGTACCATAACCACCTTTTTCTACCACTTCTTGCATGGCTTTTATAACTTGAGGAAATTTATCTAAAATATTATTATCTCTCATCATTTGTGTATTAGCAGTTAATGCTCCACCTGGCATAGGTGAAAAAGGTATTAAAGGATTTACCGCTGTTGCTTCAGGTGGTAGAAAATAATCTTTTAAACAATCTTTTAACACTTCTTCATATTTTAAAATTTTTTCTTCATCCAAACCAAGATCAAAATTGCTTCCCTTTAAAGCATGAAGCATGGTTAAAATATCAGGTTGGCTTGTACCACCACTAACAGGAGCAGCAGCCAAATCTATACCATCAACACCTGCTTCTAAAGCCGCTAAATAGCATGCTATGCTTACCCCTGCAGTTTCATGCGTATGTAACCTTATATGCATATTTTCAGGTAAGTTTTTTCTAGCCATTTTAATAACTTCATAAATTTTATTTGGATTTGAAGTTCCACTTGCGTCTTTAAAACAAATACTATCAAAAGGAATTTGTGCTTGTAGGATTTCTTTTAAAATTCTTTCATAAAAAGGTACATCATGCGCGCCTTTACATTTTGGAGGTAAATCCATTAAAGTAATAGTGATTTCATGTTTTAAACCATGTTTAACTATGCATTCTCCACTAAATTTCAAATTATTTACATCATTTAATGCATCAAAATTTCTTATGGTAGTTGTACCATGTTTTGCAAACATTTTTGCATGTAAATCAATAATTTCTTTACTACCTGTATCAAGTGCTACAGTATTAACCCCTCTTGCAAGGGTTTGTAAATTTGCTTCTTTTCCAACGATGGCTCTAAATTTATCCATCATTTCAAAGGCATTTTCATTTAAATAAAAAAATAAGCTTTGAAACCTAGCTCCACCGCCAAATTCAAAATGCTTAATATCTGCTTCTTTAGCTGCTTCTAGGGCAGGAAAAAAGTCATTCATCAAAACTCTAGCACCATAAACAGATTGAAAACCATCTCTAAATGTGGTATCCATCACATCAATTAATTTTTTAGCCATAATTTTTCCTTATTTTTGCATCTTTGCAATTATAACCTTACTTTCTTAAAAAATAAATTTATAAAATTTGGTTTAACATAATGATAATAATCGCAACAGGCGCAACAAATCTGAGTAAAAAATACCATATTTCAAAAATACTTTTACTCATAAATTTAGAAAACAAATTATAGATTTTCATTTTATCTACAAAAAATCCTACAAAAATAGCACTAGCAATAGCTCCAAGTGGGAGCATAAAATTAGAAGTTAATTTATCCAAAATATCAAAAAAACTTAGACCAAAAAAACTAAAACTAGCCCCATAACTAGCACTAAAAGATAAAATACAACTCATCCCCAAAAGAAAAACCACAAACCCTATAAAAACCAAAGCCTTTTTTCTTGAAATTTTATATTCATTCACAAGATAAAAAGTAAAAGGTTCTATCATAGAAACTGCTGAAGTAATCCCTGCAAAAAATAAGGCCAAGAAAAAATAAAAGGCTAAAAAATGCCCAAAGATAGCACCTAAGTTGGAAAATAAAGTCGTTAAAGATATAAATACAAGTCCAGCGCCTTCTGCGGGATTGGCATTAAATTTAAATATAAAAGTAAATACAATAAGTCCCATCATTAAGCCTATGCTGATATTTAAAAGCACAATTATGGCTGAACTTGTGATTAAATTTGTATCATCTTTTAATGAAGCTGCGTAAGTAGTAATACAACCTATACCTAAACATAAGGTAAAAAAAGCAAGGCCTAAAGCTGTTAAAACTGAGTTTAAACTAAGTTTAGTAAAATCAGGATAAAACAAATAAACAAAAGCTTCTTTAAAACCATCTTGAAAAAAGCAATACACTAGCATTAATACAAGCATGATAAATAAACTTGGCATGATCCAAACATTCAGTTTTTCTATACCACTTTTAACCCCTCTTGAGACAACAAACAAGGTAAGAAAAAAAGCAATTAAAAAATACAAACTACTTTCTAAAATACTATTTTGTATTAAATTTCCAAACAAAGCTCCTGCCTCTTGGGTATTACTAGGCAAATAATAAATCGAAGTTATCATGTATTTTAAAACCCAACCCATAATAACAAGATAAAAAGATAATACAAAAATTCCACCAAGCATAAAAAATCCCGCAAATTTCCATTTTTGAGCATACTTGGTTGCTAAACTTTTATAAGCATTTACAGGATCACTTTGACTTAATCTTCCCATAGCAATTTCAGCTAAAAATACACAAAATCCCACGCTAATAGTCAAAAGCAAATACAAAAGCACAAAAGCAAAACCACCATTTTGCCCTACTAAGGTTGGAAATTTCCAAGCATTTCCAAGCCCTATAGCACCACCTGCAACAGCTAATACAAAGCCTATTTTAGAAAATTTATCATTCATTTTAATGCCTTAGAAAAAAAGCTGTCTGGCCATGATTAAAATCACTGCTAATGGAGAAATATATCTTAAAAAGATATACCAAATTTCAAAATACACCCCACGCATAAAGGGATGAAATAAAATTTGCAAAGCTTCTTTTTTAAGCACAAAACCCACAAAAAACGCTGTAATTAAAGCAGAAATTGGCATTAATAAATTTTGTATGAAAAAGTCTAAAATATCAAAAAAACTTTTTCCAAAGAAATTTAAACTTGGTGCGCTTACATGATAAAAAGAAAGTATAGATAAACTTCCAAGAAAATAAACAATCACACCTACAAAAACCAAAGCTTTCTTTCTTGAAATTTGATAACGATTTATAAGATAAAAAGTAAAAGGTTCTATCATGGAAATAGCTGAAGTAATTCCTGCAAAAAATAAAGCTATAAAAAAGGCTATAGCTAAAACATTTCCTAAAAATCCTAATTTTGCAAAAAGTGTTGTTAATGATATAAATATAAGCCCTGGACCTTGTTGGGTAGGATCAGCTCCGAATTCAAATATAAAAGTAAATACAATAAGCCCCATCATTAAGCCAATGATAGTATTAATGATGATAATATTTAAAGCACTACTTATAAAATTTGTTTTATCAGGCAAGTTTGCTGCGTAAGTTAAAATCACACAAACACCCAAAGACATACTAAAAAACGCAAGCCCTAGTGCATCTAATATAGAATTAACACTTAATTTTGAAAAATCAGGTACAAACAAAAACTCACTTGCTTTAGAAAAACCATCCATACTAAAAGAATACCCAAGCATTAAAATAAGCAGTATAAATAAGCTTGGCATCATCCAAACATTGAGTTTTTCTATACCACTTTTAACACCTTTTGATACTACATAAAAAATAACTATAAATACAAAAGTAAAACATATAAATTGAGATAAAACATCATTAGAAAGTAAATTTCCAAAAATAGCGCCTGCTTCATTTGTATCTTTAGGTAGTTCAAAAAACCCAAAATAAGCATATTTTGCTATCCAACCTATCACAACACTATAAAAAGACACTAAAATAATAGCACCAAGCATAAAAAATCCCGCAAATGACCATGCCTTTTTATTTTTTGGTGCTAAAGTATGATAAGCATTTACAGGATCTTTTTCGCTAAGTTTTCCTATGCTAAGTTCTGCTAAAAATATTACAAAAGCCACACCCAAGGTTAAAAGTAAATACACTACTACAAAAGCTGAACCGCCATTGTTACCCACTAAAGTTGGAAATTTCCAAGCATTTCCAAGCCCAACGGCTGAACCTGCCACTGCTAATACAAAACCTATCTTAGAAAATTTTTCATTCATCTTTTAACCTTAAAAAAATAATTGTTTTATCATGATTAAAATCACCGCCAAAGGTGAAATATATCTTACAAAAAAATACCAGCACTCAAAGTATTTACCCCTCATATAAGGATAAAATAAAGTTTGCAAAGCCTCTTTTTTAAGTACAAATCCTACAAAGATTGCACCAAATAACCCACCCAAAGGCATCATTAAATTTGAAGCTATAAAATCTAATATATCAAAAAAACTTTTTCCAAAAAATTCCAAAGAATCTTTACTCCACTCAATTCCTGATAAAATACATAAACTTCCTAAAAAATACACAATGAAAGCTATAAAAATCAAAGCTTTTTTTCTTGTAAAATTATAAGAATTAATTAAGTAAAAAGTTAAAGGTTCTATCATGGAAACTGCTGAAGTAATCCCTGCAAAAAACAAAGCTATAAAAAAAGCTATGGCTAAAATATTTCCCAAAGGTAAAAAGCCAATTGGATCAATATTTGAAAACAAACTCATTAAAGATACAAAAATCAAACCTGGACCTTGCTGAGCTGGATTGCCATTAAATTCAAATATAAAAGTAAATACAATAAGTCCCATCATAATACCAATGATAATATTAATAATAATAATATTAATAGTACTTGTAATAAAATTTGTTTTATCAGGTAAACTTGCAGAATAAGTTATAATCGAACCCACTCCAATAGATAAAGAAAAGCAAGCAAGTCCTAAAGCACTCAAAAACGCCCCTACCCCAAGCTTAGAAAAATCAGGAGAAAACAAAAACTCACTTGCTTTAGAAAAACCATCCATACTAAAAGAATACCCAAGCATTAAAATAAGCAGTATAAATAAGCTTGGCATCATCCAAACATTGAGTTTTTCTATACCACTTTTAACACCTTTTGATACTACATAAAAAATAACTATAAATACAAAAGTAAAACATATAAATTGAGATAAAACATCATTAGAAAGTAAATTTCCAAAAATAGCGCCACTTTCTTCTATGCTTTTTGGTAAAGGAAAAAATCCAAAATAAGCATACTTCACAATCCATCCTATAATCACACTATAAAAAGAAACAATCAAAATAGCGCCTATTAAAGAAAAACCGACTATAGACCAAGCTCTTTTGTGTTTTGGTGCTAAAGTATAATAAGCATTTACAGGATCTTTTTCACTAAGTTTTCCTATGCTAAGTTCTGCTAAAAATATCACAAAACCTACACCCAAAGTCAAAAATAAATACAAAAGTACAAAGGCTGAGCCTCCATTTTGCCCTACTAAAGTTGGAAATTTCCAAGCATTTCCAAGCCCAACGGCTGAACCTGCCACTGCTAATACAAAGCCTATTTTAGAAAATTTATCATTCATAAAAATAACCTTAAATTTTATAAACACATAAAAAACATTTAATGTAGCTAAAAAAAACTTTAATTTATTTTAAAATATGCTTATTAATTTAAATTTCAATAATTTTAAAGCTATATTAATATATAATTTCGCTTTTATAAATCACGAGTAGGGATACGCAAGCCGAAAGGATTTAATTTTATATTGAGGGAATACTATGAAAAAAATCGTATTTTTAATGCTAGCTTTAAGTGGTTTTGCATTCGCTGCTGAAGGCTCTATGAATCAATGGTTAGCTTCTTTTTCTATCTTAGCAGCAGGTTTAGGACTTGGCGTTGCAGCTTTAGGTGGTGCTATTGGTATGGGTAATACTGCGGCAGCAACTATAGCAGGTACTGCTAGAAACCCTGGTCTTGGTGGTAAATTAATGACTACTATGTTTATTGCTTTAGCGATGATTGAAGCTCAAGTTATCTATGCACTTGTTATTGCTCTTATCGCTCTTTATGCTAATCCATTCCAAGCATTAGTAGCAGCTTAATTATAAAAGCCCTTTTTAGGGCTTTATGCGGTTATGGTGAAACTGGTAGACACGCCATCTTGAGGGGGTGGTGCGCTCAGCGTGTGCGAGTTCAAATCTCGCTAACCGCACCATTTAAGGAATTTTAAAAAATGGTTTTTTATCTCTTAATTAGTGCAATAGCTTTTTTAATTCTTTTTTTTGCTATTAAAAAATATACACTAAAATTAGATGAGCAAGCCTTACTTGAACCCATTAAAAATGATATTTATCCTGAGTTTTGTGATCTTATTAACGAAGAAATAAGAAATATCAAAAACAATCTTTTACAAAACACTTTTACACTTCAAAATGAAAATAATAAAGATGAATTTTTGGAAAATTTAAGCGATATGAGCAGAAAGCTTAACCATATTCAAACTATGAATTTAAGTAAAAAAAGCAATGCTTTGTGGGAAGAAGCTCTTTTTGACTTTTTAAAAGAGCTCGAAAAGCTTAATGAACAATACTTAAAGAATAGTGATGAGATTAATGATTCAATCAGAACTTCTTTGCAAGAAAAATTTTCTAATTTAACAAAAAACTAACACAAACAAATTATTTATTTCAAAAAACACTTTATAATTTTAAGCTATTTTTATAAAGGAAATTCATGTTTGTCAATAAGAAAAAAATCAATGAGCAAATTATTCAATTAGAACACTCTAATCAAGCTTTTCAAGATATACTTAATGCTATTAGCAAAACCATGGCGATGATAGAATTTCAAACAGATGGGACCATCATTAGCGCTAATGAAAATTTTCTAAAAACTATGAATTACTCTCTAGATGAAATTAAAGGAAAACACCATAGTATGTTTTGCTTACCTGAAGTAGTAAAGTCTCAACGCTATGTTGATTTTTGGAGAGATTTAAAAGGTGGCAAATCAAGAAATGGTCTTTTTAGACGCATCGCAAAAGGTGGAAAAGACATTTATCTTGAAGCTAATTATCTTCCTATTTTAGATCAAAATAACAAAGTATATAAGGTTATTAAATTCGCCAATGACATTACTCAAAGGCACTATGAAATGCTTGATTTAAAAAACACCATAGATGCAGCTAATCGTTCTATGGCTATTATTGAATTTAATCCTTATGGAGAGATTTTAAATGCTAATGAAAACTTCACTCAAACTATGGGTTATTCACTAAATGAAATCAAAGGAAAACACCATAGTATGTTTTGCGAAGAAAAGTTTAGAAACTCAAAAGAATATACAATTTTTTGGGAAGAATTAAGAAGTGGTAAATTCCAATCAGGAAAATTTATACGCTTTGGTAAAAACAATAAACTAATCCACCTAGAAGCAAGCTATAATCCTATCAAAAATGATGATGGAGAAATTTATAAAGTTATTAAATTTGCAACAGATATTACCGAGCAAGTTGTAAGAGATGAGGAAAAACTAAAGCTCATTAGCGAACTAGCAGAACAAAATGATAATTTAACACAAGAAGGCGATAGTGTTATAGAAAATACGGTTCAAAATATTCAAAATATTGCCGAGATGATGAATAATAGTAGTAATTTAGTTTCATCATTAAATGAACAATCAGAAGAAATCAAAAATATCATTCAAACTATTAGTGATATAGCAGATCAAACCAATCTTTTAGCGCTAAATGCTGCCATAGAAGCAGCGCGTGCTGGAGAACATGGACGTGGTTTTGCCGTGGTTGCTGATGAAGTTAGAAATCTAGCTGAAAGAACTGGACATTCAGTAAATGAAATTACTACTACCATTAATTCTATTAGAAATGTAACAGCTGAAGTGGTACAAAGTATTAAAGATGGTTTAAGTGGTGTAAATCAAAGTGTGGATTTAGCCAAAGAAGCTAGAGAATGTATGGAAAAAATTAGAAATAGCTCAGCTCAAGTAGCACAAGCTATGCAAAATAAATAAGAGTTTTTAGCTCAAAAGCTAAAAACTTTTCCTGCTATAAAGCTTTTTTCTACCTTACCTTGCAAGGTATCATTTGCATATAAACCTTCCCCTTTAAAAGAAAGATTTTCTTCAAATACAACTAAATCAGCATCAAAACCAAGTTCTATTTTACCTTTGTTTAATCCTAAAAATTGCGCTTGATTATAGCTTGTAAAATCACATAATTCTTTCCAAGTTAAAATACCTTCTTTTACTAAATATGTAAAACATAAACTCATATACATAGCTATGGCATTAACTCCAAAATCTGCTTCATCAAAAGCTAAATCTTTTTTAGTGCTAGGAGTATGTAAAGAACTTAAGAAAGTAATTTTTTTATTTTGAAGTAATTTTTTAAGGCTTATTAATTCATCTTTTGCTCTTAAAGGAGGTAAGATTTTTGCTTGAGTGTTGAAATTTTCACATATACTTTCATCTTTGATTAAATGATGAATTGAAATTTCACTATATTGATCATGCAATAATTCAAATGATCTTGCAATTGCTAAAGAGCTAAAACAAGCTTTGTTTTTATAAAACTCCACCAATTCTTTCATTTTTGCTACTTCACTAGTCTCAGCTATATCACTAATTCCTATAAGTCCTAATTCAAAACTTGTTTGCCCATCATTCATCACCCCATGATCATCAAAACTCTCATCAAAACACTTTAAAAACACAGGAGTTGATTTCATATTAGCATATTGCATACATTGTCTTAAATAATTTGCACCTAAAGTACTTGAAAGTTCCAAGCCTTTTACACCCATATCAATTAAGGTGGCGATATTTTTTAATTTTTCTGTTTTATCTAATACATTAATAGTAGGTAAAACATTAATATCTAAAGATTTTAATTTATCAAAATAAAGTGCATAGCCTTGAGTGTTAGCTTCTAAACTATCTTTTAAAACAATAGTCCCTACCCCGCCTTTTAAGCATGCTTTTTCAAGATCATATAATTTATCTATACTAAATTCATTATCAAGTAAACTAACATTTAAATCAATAAACGAAGGAAGCAAAGTTTTGCCTTTTATATCAACAATACACTCATCATTATTTAAATCATTGGCAATTTGAGTGATTTTTCCATCTTCTATTTTAAGATCAAGTACTTGTTCACCATAAATTTTTGCATTTTTGATAATCATGATATTTCCTCCTTTGATGACATCAAATCTTTCAAAGATTCCCAAGCATTTTTACCCTCTAGCATTAAAACCACTTCATTGACAATCGGGGTATAAATTTGAAATTGCTTTGATAAGGCATGTATGGCATAAGCAGTTTGCACTCCTTCGGCTACCTCTCCAAGCTCCATTAAAATATCTTTTATATTTTTGCCACTAGCCAAACTCAAACCTACTCTATAATTTCTTGATAGATTGCTTGAAGCTGTTAAAAATAAATCTCCAGCCCCACTAAGTCCTAAAAATGTTTCTTCTTTAGCACTAAAAAACTGCCCAAAACGGTGCATTTCTACTAAACCTCTTGAGACTAAAGAAGCTCTTGCATTATTGCCTAAATTTAAGCCATCACAAACTCCGCTTGCAATTGCTAAAACATTCTTATAAGCACCACAAATTTCAGCACCTTTAACATCAGAACTTGTATAGGTTTTAATATAGTTTGGAAAAAAACTCGCAAATTGATTACAAAGTTCTTGATTTTTACCACTAATAACCAAAGCACAAGGTTTTTTCTCTAGCACTTCGCTTGCAAAAGAAGGTCCACTTAAAAAACAAAGTCTATCACTACTTATGAACTCACCAAAAACCTCATCCATAAATTTTAAACTTTTGCAATCAATGCCCTTAGAAGCTACAAGAATTTTTTGATTTAAATCTTTAAAATTATTTACAAGCCATTCATGTATTCCTTGAGCATATAAAACAAAAACCAAATATTCATATTCTAAAGCTTCTTTGGTGCTAACAAAATAAGAAAGATCTTTTTCGTGAAAAGAAGTTATCACGCATTCATTTTTAACACTCAATGCATCATATAAAGCACTTCCCCATTTTCCTGCACCAATAACTGCTATTTTCATATTTAACCAAGTTTTGCTTTTAAAATTTCATTTACCTTAGCAGGATTAAATGCACCCTTGCCTGCTTTCATTGCCTGACCGACAAAGAAACCAAAAAGCTTATCTTTGCCACTTTTATATTCAGCTACTTTATCTTCGTTGTTTGCTAAAATTTCATCAACAATCTTTTCAATAGCACCATCATCGCTTACTTGTTTTAAACCAAGTTTTTCAATAGCATTATCAATTTCAACTTCTGTATTTTCAAACACATAAGCTAAAATATCCTTACCTGCTTTAGCGCTAATAACACCTTCTTCTATACGCTTGATTAAAACAGCTAATTTTTCTTGTTTTATAGGTGAGTTTTCTATAGTTAACTCACCTTTTAAAAGTCCCATTAACTCAGTTGTAAGCCAAGTAACACAAAGTTTTGGATTTAATTTTTGATCAATTAAATACTCAAAATATCTACAAAGCTCTAATGAAGAAACAATCACTTCACTATCGCTTTCTTTAATACCTAACTCACTAACAAATCTAGCTTTTTTCTCATCAGGAAGTTCAGGTATATCTTGATTTAGCATTTCATCATCTAAAATTACTGGTAAAAGATCAGGATCAGGAAAGTATCTATATTCAGCAGAATCTTCCTTACCTCTCATACTTCTAGTAACCAAATTAACCGTATCAAATAATCTTGTTTCTTGCACAACTTCTTGATCGTATTTTCCATCTTCCCAAGCTTCACTTTGGCGTTTTACTTCATACTCAATCGCCTTTTGGATAAAACGGAATGAATTTAAATTTTTAATCTCCACTCTAGTATAAAGCTTATCATCACCCTTTGGACGAATACTAACATTAGCATCACATCTAAAACTACCTTCTTGCATATTTGCATCTGAAATATCTAAAAATCTTATAATAGAATGAAGCTTTTTCAAATAAGCCACTGCTTCATCAGAACTTCTAAGTTCAGGCTCGCTAACGATTTCAAGCAAAGGTGTACCTGCTCTATTTAAATCTACTTTTGAAAAATTACTTTCATGTATATTTTTCCCCGCATCTTCTTCTAAATGAGCTCTAGTAATACCTATGCGTTTATTTTCTCCATTTACATTAATAAACAGCTCACCATTTTCTACTATAGGAATGTCAAATTGCGAAATTTGATAAGCCTTTGGTAAATCGGGATAAAAATAATTTTTTCTATTAAAAATACTTTTTTTATTTATAGTTGCATTAACTGCTTTTCCAAATGCTATAGCTTTTTTCACTGCTTCTTGATTTAATACAGGCAAAGCACCTGGTAAAGCTAAACATGTTGGGCATACATTAGTATTTGATTTTTCTCCAAAAGAAGTTGCACATGAACAAAAGATTTTTGTTTTGGTATTTAATTGTGCATGAACTTCAAGTCCTATAACAACTTCAAACATTAAAATTTTCCTTAGAATTTTTTGTTTATTCTAGCGTTTTTTATTTCAAAAAGAGTTTAAAAAAGAATAAAAGAGGAATATTAAAAAAGAAAAAAGCAAAAAATATTTTTTGCTTTTTAAAAATTAATGATGTTCATCAACTACAGTTGCACCTGCTAAATAAACATAAGTTAAAATCATAAAAATAAAAGATTGTAAAAATGCCATAAAAGTTAGAAGCATATAAGCAGGTAGTGGTGCAACCCAAGGCACAAGAGCTAAAATAACTGCTAAGAATAAATCATCTCCTTTGATATTACCAAATAAACGGAAAGATAAAGAAATAACTCTTGAAAAATGAGAAACCACTTCTATAGGAAACATTAAAGGTGCTAGAATTTTAACAGGTCCCATAAAATGTGCAAAATACTTAAAAAATCCTTGAGTTCTAATGCCTTCAAAATGATAATACACAAATACTATAATAGCCAAAGAAGCACTAAAATTTAAACTAGCACTTGGAGCTTCAAAACCTGGGATAATTCCTATGATATTACTAAAAAACACCATAAAACCTATAGTTGCAACCAAAGGTAAATATTTTCTAGCAGCTTCATCACTACCCATGGTATCTCTACCCATGCTTAAAATGCCTTCCATATAAGCCTCAGCTAAATTCTGACTACCTCTTGGGACAATTTGCATGGATCTTGTAGCAAGTTTTGCTAAAATTAAAGAAATCACAACCACTATACCCAAATGAAAAAAGTATGCAAAAGTGTGACTAGAATCTATAAAAGAACTAAATAAAAATAAATCTTTCATTAAAAATCCTTAGCAAAATAAATATTTTAAAGCTAATATTATAAAAAAAAATTGCTTATATTTTAATGAAAATTCATTTTATTAGCGCAAAAATATCCTCCTAAAATCGCACCTGTAAAACCACCGCCAGGAAATATAAAAGCATTAGCAAAATACAAATTTTCTATACTTTTACTTTTATAATGCAATCTATATTTAACCCCTTCTTGATCTTGAGAAAATCCATAAATTGTACCCTCATAAGCTTTGGTATATCTTTGTATAGTTTTTGGCGTAGCTAATTCTTGATGGATTAAGTGTGAACTTAAATTTGGAAATATCTCATCTAGTCTTTGCACTATAGCTTTTAATACTTCTTCTTTTTTAGCTTTATAATCTTGTTTATTTAAATCCCATTCACTATAATTTGAACTAAAAGCTACAACACCTATGTATTTATCGCTAGCTAAACCACTATCAATTTTAGAATAATTCACAAAAGCCATAGGTCTTTTTTTGATATCTAATTTTAAAATATTAGTATTTTCATATGAACTATTTAAAAAATCATCTTCAAATATAAAATTGCAATAATCCATATTTTCATAAATTTTAGAAATATCTTTATCATAAATAAAATAAGCACTTACCAAAGAACAAGCACGCTTTTTAGACTCTATTGCTTTGATTTCTTGGGTTAAGTTTAAATCTTTAAGCAAGTCTTTATATACGATTAAAGGATCACAATTTGCAATGATATTTTGCGCATAGATGGTGTGTTTTTGATTATTTTGAATGTATTCTACTCCATAAGCTTTTTGATCTTTTGTGAGTATTTTAACAACTTCAGCCTTAACTAAAACCTGTCCTTGATTTTCTTTTATAACCTCAGCCAAAGCATCACTTAAAGCTTGTGAGCCACCTTTAATATATACCCCACCATCATAATAATGCTTTTGAGCAATGCCATGAAAACTAAAAATAAATTCCTTACTATCATGATGATAATAACTCATATTTGCATTTAAAATCTTTTTTAACTTATCATTTTTAATATAAGCATTTAAAACATCATAAACTTTTTTATTAAACAATCTATTTTTGATAAATATCCAAGAAGTGCTAAATGGAAATAACAATAATTCACTTAATTTTAAATCCCAAGGAAACCTTCGAATAGCATAAGCTTGCGTTTTTATAGCTTTAAAATATTTATCAATGCCTTTGCATTCTTGTGGAAATTCTTTTTTCAAAACCTCTTTTACGTTTTCTATACCATGAGGCAAAGTTAGATTATAATTTTTACTTTTAATACTCCATGCACTTGGTAAAAGTAAAATTTCAATTTTATTCTTTATACCAAGTTTTTCAAAAATCAAATGCTTCATATCAGTTTTTGCTTCACCTAGGTCCATTTCATGAAGCCCCGCATCAATCAAAGCACCTTTTCTTTTAAAACAAGTAGCACAACCACCAATTAAAGAATGCTGTTCTAAAACTAAAACTTTTTTACCATTTCTAGCTAAAAAAGCACCCGCGCTTAAGCCTCCAAGTCCTGAACCTATAATGATTACATCAAATTTTACATCCATTCTAAAACCTCACGTAATTCTTTAGCTACAAAACATTTTAAACCAAGTTCTTCCATAGGTTTAACCGGCACTATGGCATTTTTAAATTTTTGCATTTTAGCTTCTTTTAAACGCACATCAAGTGAAAATACTTCTTTAATCTCACCATTTAAACTAAGCTCACCCACAAAAACACTATCTTTGCTTAAAGGGCGGTTTTTAAAACTTGAAATAATCGCTGCAACCACCGCTAAATCTGCCGCAGTTTCGCTAATTTTCACCCCACCACTTACATTAATAAATACATCATAATGCCCCAAAGGAATTTCAAGCTTTCTCTCAAGTAAAGCTATGAGCATATCTAAACGATTTTTTTCATAGCCTGTTGCACTACGCTTTGGGTAAGCACTCTCACAAACTAAGGCTTGAATTTCTAGCACTAAGGCTCTGCTTCCTTCCATCACTACACTCAAAGCGCTACCACTTACTGCCTTACCACGCGTAAAAAATCTATTAGCTATGTCTTTAGCACTAATTAAACCCTTAGAAGTCATTTCAAAAATACCAACTTCGGAAATATTTCCAAAACGATTTTTAAAACCTCTTAAAATCCTTATTTCTTTATTAGCATCGCCTTCAAAATAAAGCACTACATCTACCATATGCTCTAAAATTCTAGGTCCAGCTATAGCTCCATCTTTAGTGATATGTCCTATGATAAAAGTGCTAATATTATTAGCCTTAGAATAGCGCATTAACTCAAAAGTAATTTCTCTAACTTGAGTGATACTACCTGCTGCTGAAGTAATTTTATTAGAATATAAAGTTTGAATAGAATCAATAATTAAAATTTCATAATCTTTTTTAGAAAGCTCGCTTAAAATATCTTCCAAGCAAAGTTCAGTAAGTAAAAATAAATTCTCACAATTTGCATTCAAACGATCTGCGCGCAGTTTGATTTGAGATTTACTCTCCTCTCCACTTACATAAAGTACTTTTTTACCACTTTTTGCCAAATTAGAAGCAATTTTTAATAAAAGTGTGGATTTTCCAACCCCAGGTGAACCCCCAATTAACACCAAAGAACCCACAACAAGCCCACCACCTAAAACTAAATCAAGTTCATTATCATCAGTGCTAATACGTGTAAAATTTTCTGCTATAACATCATTTATACATACTGCAGAACTTGGAGTGTTTGAGAGTGAATTTAACTCTTTTAAAACCTTAATTTGTTCTTGCTTTAACTCAATAAAACTATCCCAAGAACCACATTCAGGACATTTACCTAGCCATTTACTTTGCTGATTTCCACAAGCTTGACATTCAAATAAAATATGTTTTTTAGCCATAAATTATGCAAAAATCTCTTCAACTAAAGTTTTAACGTATTCATTAGGATTAAACTCATGAATTTGTCCTAGCTGCTCCCCTACTCCTACATATAAAATAGGAAGCTCAAGTTCTCTTGCTATGCTAAATAAAGCTCCACCTTTAGCGGTTCCATCAAGTTTTGTAATAATCACTCCATCAAGTTTTACTAAATCATTAAAAGCTTTTGCTTGCAAAATTCCTGCCACACCTTGAGTGCCATCAAGTACAAGGATTTTTCTATGAGGAGCTCCCTGCATAGCTTTATCACTTATACGAACAATTTTTTCAAGCTCATTAGCAAGATTTTTTTGATTTTGCAAGCGTCCTGCTGTATCTAAAATAACCCTATCATAGTTTTTTGCCAAAGCTTTAGAAATAGCATCATAAGCAACTGCTGAAGGATCGTGTCCTTGTGAAGTAGCTATGATATCTATATCTAATTTTTGCGCCCATAATTTTAACTGCTCTATAGCTCCTGCCCTAAAAGTATCACAAGCTCCAAGTATAACCTTTTCACCATTTTCTTTATGCAAATGTGCCATTTTAGCAATGCTTGTGGTCTTACCCACTCCATTTACACCTAAAATCAAATCCACAAAAGGTTTGGCATTAGCAAGTTCTGGCTTATCATAAATAAAATAAGTTCCCATAACACGTTCTAAATCAGCCTTTTTAACCTCATCATTTGGAGGAAGATAGTAAATAATCTCTTCAACTATTTCATACGCCACATCAGCTTCTAAAAGCATTTCTTCAAGCAAATCTTTAGTAATGATTTTATTTGAAGCCTTAACTAAATGAATACTTTCTAAGGTTTTTTTCAAACCATTTTTTAAAAATCCAAACATCACATTATCGCTTTTTGTATATCTATATCTAACATTTCTTCAGGGATTATCCCTAAATACTCTTTAATTTTTTCACCTTTTGTATTAAATAACACCATTGTTGGTACAGAACTGACATTTAAAACTTTAGAAAAAACAAAATTATTCTCTCCTATAGCTACTGGAAATTTAATTTTTTCATCTTCTATAAAAGTTAATATTTCTTGCTCCTTATTCTCTTCTAAAAAAAGCGCTATTACTTCAAATCTATCTTGATATTTTTTATTTAGATTATTTAAATGTGGAATTTGAGCCTTACAAGGTGCACACCAAGTCGTAAAAAAAACAAACAACTTAGCTTTAGCTGTATCATCAAAATTAAATGCTTGCTCATGATATTTCACATACATTTTTCTACCATCTAAAAATTTTAAAGTAAAATCAGTATTTTCACTTTGAGTTAAACTTGCATTGTCTGTATTTTCAATGCTAGAATTTTCTTTATCACTCGAACATGAAGTAAAAAATATCATAATAAAAATTACTAAAAAAATTTTAAATTTCAAATCTTATCCTTATGATTTTTTAAGCTTAAAAGTATAACATAAAAAGTTAAAAACTTTAAGGAAAGCCTTGATAAAAAACAATTTTAGAATAAAACAAAAATCCAAAATGCATTTAAAATTAAAGTATCAATACAAAAGGGATTTTTTGGTTTTTCAAGAAATAATGAAAATTCTAAATTTATACAAAAATTGTAAAAATATTCTTATATATATCCCTTTAAAATATGAAATTAATCTTTATAAATTTAGACATTTTCTAACAAAAAAATATCAAATTTTCGTCCCATTTATGCAAGATAAAAGTTTAAAGGTAGTAAAATTAAGATTAGCTCTTGAAAAAAAGAGCTTTGGGGTGTATGAGCCAAAAGATTCTTTTTTGCAAACTCGCATTGATGTTGCGATTATCCCTGTAATAGGCGTAGATGCAAAGTTAGGAAGAATCGGTCATGGTCAAGGTTTTTACGATAGGTTTTTTGAAAGCATTTCTTATAAAAAGCCTTTAGTTATTTTCACGCAAATGATCGATGCAAAATCTGATCAATTTTTTAGCCAAGATCATGATATAAAAGGAAATTTTTATATAAACCCTTATAAAAAATATTTTAGGAAAGTTAAAAACAATGATAGAAATATTAGTCGCATTAATAGCCGTTTTTATAGGCGGAGGGATTGGGTATATAGTCGCCAAAAAGATTAATGATGCAAATTTCAATATCTTTTTAGAGCAAGCAAAAGCAAAAGCAAAAGCCATTGAATATGAAGCTGAACTAACACTTAAAGATGCTAAAAATTCGGTTGCTGAAGCTGAATTTGCGGCAAAGAAAAAATTTGATGAAAAAATTCAAAAACTTCAAAAAGAACATTCTATTAAGCTAGAAGAGCTTAATAAAAAAGAACAAAATCTTCATTATCAAGAAAAACTTCATGAGGAAAATAAAAACAAGTTAGCAAAAGAACAGCAAGCTATAAAAGCTTTACACGAGGAAAATGAAAATTTAAAACAAAATTATGAAACAAAGCTTAGTGAAGTATTAAAAATTCTTGAGCATTCAGCTGGTCTTACACAAGAAGAAGCAAAAAATATAGTTTTACAAAAAGTAGAAGAAAACTCAAGAGCTGAAATTGCTCATATTGTTAGAAAATACGAAGAAGAAGCTAGAAATGAAGCCAAAAGAAAAGCTAATTTTATCTTAGCGCAAGCTACTTCAAGATTTGCAGGAGAATTTGCTGCTGAAAGATTAATCAATGTAGTAAATATCAAAAATGATGAGCTAAAAGGTCGTATTATAGGTAAAGAAGGAAGAAATGTTAAAACCTTAGAAATGGTTTTGGGTGTTGATATTATCATTGATGATACACCTGGAGCGATTATAGTAAGTTGTTTTAATCTATATAGACGCGCCATTGCTACAAAAGTGATTGAACTTTTAGTTGAAGATGGCAGAATTCAACCTGCAAAAATAGAAGAAATTCATGAAAAAGTTTGCAAAGAATTTGAAGATAATATCTTAGAAGAAGGTCAAACTATAGTAATGGATCTAGGACTTAATAATATACATCCTGAAATTGTTAAATTAATAGGAAAATTAAGATATAGAGCAAGTTATGGCCAAAATGCTCTAGCACATTCTTTAGAAGTGGCACATTTAGCTGGAATCATAGCAGCTGAGTGTGGTGGGGATGAAAAATTAGCAAGAAGAGCTGGGATTTTACACGATATAGGCAAGGCTTTAACACATGAATTTGAAGGTTCTCATGTGGATTTAGGAGCTGAACTTTGTAAAAGATATAAAGAACATCCTGTTGTAATTAATGCAATTTATGCTCATCATGGGCATGAAGAAGCTATTAGCATAGAATCAGCTGCAGTTTGTACAGCAGATACACTAAGCGCTGCACGCCCTGGTGCAAGACGTGAAGTTTTAGAAGCCTTCTTAAAAAGAGTGAGCGAACTTGAAGATATAGCAAAAAGTAAAGAAGGGGTTAAAAAAGCTTATGCTATTAATGCTGGCAGGGAAATTAGAGTTATTGTTAATGCAAAATTAGTCAATGATGATGAATCTGTGCTTTTAGCTAAAGAAATAGCTGAAGAGATTCAAGAAAAAGTTCAATACCCTGGCGAAATAAAAGTCAATGTCATCAGAGAGCTTAGAGCGATTGATTTTGCAAGATAAGGTTTTTCATGCAAGAAATGATAGATAATCTAAGTACTTATGGCTATTTGATTTTATTTTTTTATTCTTTTGGTGGAGGTATGGTTGCTATACTTGCTGCAGGAGTGCTTTGTGCAAGTTCTACTAAACTTGATTTGCATTTATGTATATTTTTAGCCTTTTTAGCTAATACCATAGGCTCAACCTTGTTGTTTATCTTGGGAAAATACTACAAAAAAGACATAATGCCTTATTTTAAAAATCATAGAAGAAAAATCGCTCTTGCTATGATGAAAATCAAAAAATACGGCGACTTGCTTTTAGTGGTGCAAAAATTTATCTATGGAGTAAAAACCATCATTCCTATAGCAGCAGGTCTTTGTAAATTTAGCTTTGTAAGATTTTTTATCATCAATACCTTAGCTAGTTTAATTTGGGCTGTTATTTTAGGTTATGCTGGTTTTATTTTTGGAAATACCCTAAAAGAAGCTTTTGAAACATTTGCCAACTATCCTTACATAGCTCCTGTTTTTATAATCACTTTAATTTTTATTATATGGTTATATTTATCACGCTTTTCTAAGAAAAAATGAGTTTAAAATTCTCTATAAAAGAAACTTATAGAGAATTTTTTATTTTATTATTATGTTTTTTAGTAATTTTTAGTTTAAATCTCATCTATGAGTATAAAAAATATCAAAATTTTAAACTTACTAAGCATTTATTACTTAAAGATAACATTGTTTTATCTTCTTATGAAAAAACTAATAAAAAAGGTAAAAAATATCAAGTTTTAAAACTCAAAAATTCTGATTTTATTTTTTACACCACTAGCTTTAAAGATCTCAATTTAAGTAAAAATGACATGATAAATCTTAGAATTATCACTAAAAATATTAACTTTAAAGATTATCTTAGTAAAAGTTTTTATGCACCAAGTTATGATTTTAACAAAACTAAAACACAAAAAGAAAATACACTAATAAGATATTTTTTAAATCAACATCAAAATGAAAAAATCAAAGAATTTTACGGTGCTTTATTTTTTGCCAAAAATGTATCAAGTGAGCTTAGAAATGATGTAAATTTTTACAATATCGCACATTTAATTGCTATTAGTGGATATCATTTGGGCTTGTTATTTAGTTTTTGCTTTTTGATTTTTGCTCCTTTATATGCTTTTTTTCATAAACGATACTTCCCTTATAGAAGTTTAAAACTTGATATTAGTATTTTTGCTTTCTCACTTTTAATTTTTTATATATTTTTAATAGACTTTAGCCCTTCTTATACAAGAGCTTTACTGATGAGTCTTTTTGCTTTTTATTTATTTAGTAAAAATATTAAAATACTCAGTTTTAAATTTTTATTTTTAAGTATAGCATTTTGTATTAGCATTTTTCCAAAACTTCTTTTTAGTGTTGGATTTTTATTTTCTATTTTGGGAGTTTTTTATATTTATTTATATCTTCATCATTTTAAAGATCAATTTTCAAATTTTACTCATGTTTTTTTGCTAAATATTTGGACCTTTTTAGCAATGATTATCCCTGTCTTATACTTTTTTCCTCTACTTAGCTTTCAGCAATTTTTAGCCATACCTTTAAGTTTAGCCTTTATAATATTTTATCCTTTGGTTTTAATCTTGCATATTTTTTCTTATGGAAATTTATTAGATTTATATTTAATGCATTTTTTTGAGTTTAAAATGCATGCGATTAATCTATCAATATCTTTTATGTTTTATTGTATTTATTTAATTTTATCTTTAATCGCTATATTTAATAAATACTTAGCTCTTTTTGTAGTTTCTCTTGGGTTTATTCCCTTTATTTTCTTGATTTAAAAGTAAATAAGCCTTTAATCCCAAAAGATAAATAATCCAAGATATATAAATCCACAAAAAGAAAAATAATATTACAGAAAAAGAACCATATACATTTAAATAAGTTTTATTATATACAGCATAATACACAAAAATCATCTTAGAAATATACCAAATCACAGAAGCACCAAAAGAACTAATAAGCAAAGTTTTTAAATCACCTTTTTTGCTTACTGAACTTGAATAAGATACAAAAAACAAAGCCCATACAATCACATAGGGTAAAATCTCAAAAAAATTTAAAGCAATATTAAAATCATCTAAGGTTTTTTGTATAAAACCTGAAATATAAAAACTCACCCCAAGTCCAAGTGGAGTTAAAGTTGCCAAAGTCCAATAAGAACTTATACTGTGCCAAAGACTTTTAGAATCTTCTTCTAAAAGCTTATTAATCACATAATCATAACCTGAAAAAAACGCCAAAGAAGTCAAAGTCATAGCAAAAAGCCCTATAAGTCCTAAATTTACGCTGTTTTTTAAAAATGTATTGATATATTGTATGATTAATTCTTGTTGAGTTGGGATTAAAAAAGTAAAAATTAAATTTTTAATTTTTTCTTGATACATTTCAAAACTTGGAATTTGAGTAAAAACCCAAAAACACAAAAACAAAAGTGGTATTAAAGATAAGATAGTATAAAAACTCAAGGCCGCAGCATAATTTAAAATTTCTTTATCTCTTAAAGCCAAAAGAATTTTAAAAAAGTTTTTAAAATTCATCAAAGTCCCATTTTGAAAGGATTGAGTATATTATTTGGATCAAATGCTTTTTTGATATTTCTCATTAAGTCCATTTCAGCTTCGCTAAAAGCAAGCTTCATAAAAGGAGCTTTTGAAATGCCTATACCATGTTCTCCACTTAAAGTCCCACCCAAAGAAACTGTAAGCTTAAACACCTCTTCTACAGCTTCATAACCTTTTTTAACTAACTCAGGATTATTTTTATCACTTACCATTACATTAGTATGCACATTCCCATCACCAGTATGACCAAAACAAGGGATTTTAAAACCATATTTTTTAGAAATTTCAGCAATACCTTTTAAAAGTTTAGGTAGTTTTGAACGCGGTACTGTGATATCTTCATTAAGCTTTAAATTTCCATACATTGCTATGCTTTGAGAGCAATTTCTTCTAGCAAACCAAATATCAGCTGCTTCTTGTTCATCTTTTGCTATTTTAAACTCTCTTACGCCAGATTCATAAAAACTCTCTTGCAAGATTTTTAAATCTGCTTCAATAGCCTCTTCTACATTACCATCTACATCGGCGATTAAAATCGCACCCGCATCCATAGGTAAACCTTTTTGGAATTTTTGTTCCAATGCTTGTATGCTTAATTGATCTAAAAATTCCATAGATACAGGAGTTACACCTTTAGCTAAAGTTTTATAAACTGCATTCATCGCTTCATCAATGCTGTTAAAAATCCCCATAGCTGTCTTTTTAAACTTTGGCAAAGCAACTAGTTTTAAAGTAATCTCGCTAAGCACAGCCAAAGATCCCTCACTTGCTATTAAAATTCCAGCTAGATTATAACCTGCCACATCTTTTATGGTTTTTTTACCTGCTCTAATGATTTCTCCATTAGGTAAAACTGCTCTTAAAGCCATTACATAATCTTTAGTTATACCATACTTAGCAGCCCTCATACCCCCTGCATTTTCGCTTACATTGCCCCCTAAAGAAGAATACTCCATACTAGCAGGATCAGGTGGATAAAATAAGCCATATTCTTTTACTTTTTCTTGTAAAGCCACATTTATCACACCAGGTTGTACCACTGCGACTAAATTTTCAAGATCAATTTCTAAAATCTTATTCATATGCTTTTCAAAGCTTAGCACCACTCCGCCATTAACAGCCAAGCTTCCACCGGTAAATCCGCTGCCTGAGCCCCTAGGAATGACGATGATTTTATTTTCATTACAATATTTTAGAATTTGACTAATATCATTTTCATCTCTTGGGAAAAGCACTCCATCAGGCAAATAATGCTTTTTAGTAGCATCATAACTATACGCTCTTTTATGGATAGGATCAAAATGTGCATTTTCAACCCCTAAAAGATCTTGAAAGAATTTTTGATGAATTTCTTGCATTATTTTTCTCTAGTTAAGCTAATTAATTTTTCATAATATACATAATAATTTCCAATAGCCTCATCATTTAAGCTAAAAATATCACTTTTATAACCTGTAATTCTTGAATAAAATGGAATTTGCAAACTTTGAGCTTGCGGTATGGCAAATTCTTCTACCTTGCCAAAATCTTGACAATCAACTATCTCAGCTTTATTTTCTAAAGCTACTACTAAAAGCCCTACAGCATTTTTTGAACAAAAAGATCTAAAATCTGATCTTCTTGGAGTTTGGCGGTATTCTTGTATCATATGCGCACCAAATAAATCAGGATGTAAAAAATAAATTCCATTTAATTTTTGAGCTATAAAATCATACACACTTTTATCAGGAGCTACAATCAAAGCTCTATCGTATAAATAATTTAAAACTATTTTATCCCCTACTTGTGGCAATACATTTGGCAAAGGCATAGCATCTTGAGCTAGCATATCAAAAACTTTAAATTGTAATTTAACCAAGCCATTTTCACGCCCTATTACACTAGCTCTTGCAATGATAGATTTTTGTGTATCAATTTCATGCACAACTATACCACTTGAGTGCAATAAAATTCTAGGATCATCTTTTATATAACCATAAATATCATCTACTTTTTCAAGTTTTGTTTGTATTAAATCAAAATTTTTAGCTTGTAAAAATGCTAAAAAACAGCAAAGCATTAAGATAATTCTTGACAATTTATACTCCTTAAAAAGTGTAAAAAATAAATTATATTGTTTTTTCCTTACAAAATTGTAAGAAAAATTAAGTAAAATACAAATTTATGTTTAAATTTTAGAAGGCTTTAGATTATCATGAAAAAAATTTTCATATCTTTACTTATATCCATAAAACTTTTTGCTATTTCAAGTGTTGAAGAACTTTCTTGGGAAAATGGCAAAACTTTACTTGATTTTTTACAAGATCATTCTATACCGCTTAATTTATATTATAATCTTGATGGAGAAGATAAAGAACTAAGTGCAGAAATCACAAGTGGTGTTAAATACCAAATGCTAAAAGATGAACAAGGTGAACTTGAGCAAGTTTTAATCCCAATTAGCGATGATTTACAAATTCATATTTACAAAAATATAGAAAATAAATTCGTATTGAGTTTTACTCCTATTTCTTACACTAAAGAAAAACGAACTATTCGCGTAGCTATTAACAACTCAGCTTATCAAGATGTTTATGATGAAAGTGGCAGTGTAACCTTAGCAAGAGCTATGGTGAGAGCTTTTAAAAATAGTGTTAACTTTAAAAATGTCAGAAAAGGCGATAGCGTAGTATTAATTTATGAGCAAAAAAGAAGACTAGGAAGACTTTTTGGCGATATTAATATCCAAGCAGCTTTAGCTAACATTAGAGGCAAAGAATATTCTGTATTTTTATATAAAGATTCTTATTATAATGCTCAAGGAAAAGAACTTGAAAATTTCTTTTTAACCAAACCTGTTAAATACACAAGAATTTCAGATCGCTTTACTAGGGCAAGATATCATCCTATCTTAAAACGCTATAGAGCGCATTTAGGTATTGACTATGCAGCTCCAACGGGTACTCCAGTTAAGAGCGCAGGAGATGGAACGATTAGTTTTGTTGGGACAAAAGGTGGCTATGGTAAAGTTGTTCAAGTAAAACACATGTCAGGCTATATGACTTTATATGCTCACCTTAGCCGCTTTGCAAAAATCAAACGTGGCCAAAAAGTCAAACAAGGACAAGTAATTGCCTATGTAGGCTCTACTGGTATGAGTACTGGGCCACATTTGCATTTTGGACTTTATCTAAATAACAAAGCAATTAATCCTGAAACCATAGTGAAAATTCCAAAATCAAGCCTAAGCGGTAAAAATAAAGAAGAATTTTTAAAAATGGCAAAAGAGTATGAAAATCGCTTGCAAAGCATTGATGAAAACTATAAAAATCCACCAAAAGAACAAAATATAGAAAATTCTATGGAGCTTTGAGATGATGAATGATTTTTTAGAAGCACAAGAACTTTTAAAAAATATTTCCAAAGATCAAAGCACCTATGAAACCAATGAAGCCCTAAAGACTATCAAAAGATATAACGAAGAGCTTTATTTGCAAACTCTTAAATCTTTTGATACTTACACACTTGCAAATGTAGCTACTATAACACCTGAACATATCTTAGAAGATATTTTAGAACACTTAAGTATTATAAAGATTGCAAAAGCGGTAGAAGAGCTTGAAAGTGATGATGCAACAGACTTAATTAAGCGTTTTGAAGAGCTAAATCCACAAAAAACTTTAGCCATTTTAAACCGCTTAAGCTCAGAAGATAAAGAAGAAATTTTACGCCTTAAAAATTATGATGAAAATACTGCTGGTGCTTATATGCAAACAGAAATTTTCACAGCTTCTATTGATGAGAGTATAGAAAAAGCTATTAAAAGATATAGAATTTTAAAACATTCAGGACAAGTAGATCAAATTTTTCAAGTTTATATCATAGATAATCAAGGAAAGCTTTGCAATGCTATCAACCTAAGCGATCTTTTGCTTTGGGATTTTAAACTAAGTTTTGCAGATATTATTAAAAACAATAATGAAAGATATAAAAGCTATAGCATAAAAGATCATGAAGACATACAAAAGGCTATTGATATAGTGGAAGATTATGATTTGAGTGTTTTAGCAGTTGTAAATGATGATGGAGTGCTTTTAGGTAGAATTACCTATGATGATATCCATGATTTAATCCAAGAAAATGCAACAGAACAAATTTATAACTTAGCCGGAGTTGATGCAGATGTTGAGGAAGAAAGTGCTTTTAAAGCGGCTAAAGCTAGAGCTTTTTGGCTTATGATTAATCTTACTACTTCATTAATCTCAGCTAATATCATTAGCCTTTTTTCAGGTGAAATAGAACAACTTGTAGCCCTAGCAGTACTTATGCCTATCGTAGCTTCCATGGGAGGCAATACAGGCTCACAAGCTTTAGCAGTAACAGTTAGAAAGCTCTCACTCAATGAAGTAGAATTTAAAGATGCTAAAAAAGTTATATTAAGAGAGAGTGGAATTTCTTTACTCAATGGATTTATATTTGCTAGTATTATGAGCATTATAGCTTTCATATGGTTTAAAACAGCTCTTTTGGGACTTGTTATAGCCTTATCAATGCTAATTAATCTAGCCTTAGCCGGTTTTGTAGGTTCTTTTGTACCTCTAACTTTGAAAAAATTTAAAATCGATCCTGCGGTAGGATCAAGTGTAGTGATTACTGCGATTACTGATGGTTTGGGATTTTTTAGCTTCTTACTTTTAGCAAAAATGATTTTATTATAAAAAAGGGAAATTATGTCAAGCATTACATATAAAGGTCAAATTATAGAACTTGCAGGAATTGAATTAGAAGTTGGAGATAATGCTCCAAGGGTAGTTCTAAGAACCAAAAATCTTGCCCCAGTAGAAATAGCACCACCTGGGAAAACTCAAATTTTATTAACTCTACCCAGCTTAGATACACCAGTATGTTCAAAACAAGCCAAAGAAACCAATAAAAGACTAGCTTCTATGAAAAATATTGAAGTTATTATTGTTAGTATGGATTTACCTTTTGCTATGGATCGTTTTTGTGCTACCGAAGGAATTGATAATATTATAACCGCAAGTGATTTTGCCTTTAAAGATTTTGGCATAAACTATGGGGTATTAATAAATGATAGTATATTTGCAGGATTGCTAGCAAGAGCAGCTTTTGTAATTAAAGATGGAAAAATAGTATACAAACAGCTTGTAAAAGAGCTGATGGGAAAAATCGATTTTAAAGATTTAGAACTTTTTATGCATAGAAATTATGGTTACCCTTTGAATTAACCTTCAAAGTTTGTAACCACAAAATCTTCTTTTGGAGCTTCAATAAAGCACGATTTTTCTTTCAAAAAAAGCAAATCCACATGCCCTACAGGGCCATTTCTATTTTTACCTATAATGAGCTCAGCCTTTTCTTGCACAGGATTTGGCATAAATTTTCTCTCATAAGTCTTGCCTTCATTTTTGGCTTTATTTTCTCTTTCTTTTTCTTCTTGCTCTCTATAAACTTCATCTCTATATACAAATAAAATCGTATCTGCATCTTGTTCTATAGCACCACTTTCTCTTAAATCACTAAGCATAGGACGCTTGTTTGCTCTACTTTCTAATGAACGATTTAATTGCGAAAGTGCCACTACTGGCATATTTAATTCTCTTGCTAAAAGCTTTAAACCTCTTGAAATTTCACTCACTTGCAAATGCCTATCATTAAAAGCTGAATTACTCATCATAAGACCGATGTAATCAACTACGCAAAGCTCGATACTCTCATCTTGAGCTTTAATTTTGCGTAAAATCGAACGAATATCAGCTATACTAGCATAACCGCTATCATAAATATAAAGATTTTTTTGTGCATATTCATTACAAGCATCACCCACCCTACTCCACTCATCATCATTTAAATCTGCGATTAGAATTTTTTGCAAAGGAATGGAAGTTTTTGCACTGATTAATCTTTGCATGATTTGTGTAGCAGGCATTTCTAGTGAAAACATTACAACGCCTTTATTTTGTCTTAGTGTTTTTTCTATAAAATTTAAACAAATTGTAGTTTTTCCCATACCAGGGCGTGCAGCGATGATTACAAGATCGCCAGGTTTAAAGCCTTTTGTCATTTTATTAAGCTCACTAAAGCCTGTATCAAGTCCCAAAATATCTTTGTTTTCAGCTTCTTTTTGCTTTTTAAACTCATCCATAAGCTCAGACATAACCATAGTCATATCTTTAATACTATTACTATTTACACGGTTGGTGAGATTAAAAATCTCTTTGCCTATTTCATCTGAAATTTGAGAAATGCTTTTATCTTCATTTACCCTTGTAGGTATAGTATAAGCAAAATTTAAAAGTTGGCGTCTAATAGACTTTTCTCTTAGCTCATAAGCATATTTACTCACATCTGCTATAGAAGTAGTGGCTAAAACTTCAGCTAAAATTTGCTCATCTATTTTTTTATGTTTTCTTATAAAACTTGCACTTATAGGCTCGCCTGCATTCACACAAGCTAAAATAGCTTTATAAATATCTTGATGAGCTTTGAGTGAAAAATCATTAATCTCAATATCTGAAGAAATACTAAAAAAAGAATCTTCACTATATATACAAGAACTTAAAATCGCCCTTTCAAGATCTAAATCAAAATGCTCATTATTTTGACTCATATTCACTCCAAATTATAAATTTGCAAATAAATCAGTTGATAAATACCGCTCGGCTGTATCATTTAACATAGTCAAGACTTTTTTATTTGGATTTTCTAAAGCAATTTTTCTAGCCATATATACATTTGCCCCGCTTGAAATTCCTGCCATTATGCCGTTTTTACCAAGCTCTAAGGCTGTATTTATAGCATCTTCATTGCTTACACAAACTATCTCATCTATGATTTTTTGATTTAAAATTTTAGGGATAAAATTTGCACCTATACCTTGAATTTTATGGCTTGCAGCGGTATTTTGGCTCAAAAGTGGTGAAGATGCAGGTTCTAAAGCTATGATTTTGATATTAGGATTGTGTTCTTTTAAAATTTCTCCTACCCCACTAATAGTTCCGCCTGTGCCAAAACCTGCTAAAAAAATACCAAGATCAGGTAAAACTTTTAAAATTTCTAAAGCGGTATTTTTTCTATGTGCGTTTTTGTTGTTGATATTTTCAAATTGACTTACCATAAACGAATTTGGAATTTCACTCAAAAGCTCATTAGCTCTATCAAGCGCTCCTTGCATACCTTTGCTTGCCTGAGTAAGCTCTAACTTTGCACCAAAAAAACTCATCATTTTTCTACGCTCAATACTCATAGACTCAGGCATAGCTATAATAAGTTTAAGCTTTAAGCTTGCACAAATCATTGCTAAAGCTATGCCGGTATTTCCACTTGTAGCTTCTATAATGGTTGTTTCTTGATTGATCTTACCTTCACTTAAAGCTTGTTTTATCATCTCTACAGCCGCTCTATCTTTTATAGAATGACTTGGATTAAAATACTCACATTTAGCATAAAGATTTGGAGCAAATTCTTTTAAAGAAACAATCGGGGTATTACCTATACAATCTAAGATATTCTTATAAATTGACATTGTTTTCCTTCTAATTTTTTAAAACAATATCAAAAGAAAATTAATACTTAATCTATGAAGAAAAAACGCAAAAGTTAGAAACTTTTGCGCAAAGAATTATTTTTTAGCTTTTTTAGCAGTTTTAGCAGCAGCAACTGCGTCTTTAAGGTTTTTACCTACTTTAAATTTAGCAACTTTAGTAGCAGGTACTTTGATAGTAGCACCAGTGCTTGGTACTCTAGCTTCTCTAGCAGCTCTTTCAGCTACAGAAAATGTACCAAAACCGATAAAGCTAATGCTATCACCTTTAGCTAATACATCAGTAATAGTAGCGATTACTGCATCAGTAGCTGCAGTTGCATCTTTTTTAGTTAGCCCAGCAGTTTGAGCAACTTGAGAAATAAAATCTGCTTTAGTCATAAAAAGCTCCTTGATTAAAAATGATTGTTAAGTTTAACACATTTATCAAGCTTTTGCAAGAGGTTTAAACCCAAATCACAAAGAAAAATATGTTAAAAAAATGTTTTTGCTAAATTTATTACTACTTCAGGCTTTAAGTCTTTCATACATTTATGATGTTTTAAAGGGCAAACCTTTTGCATACAAGGCATACAAGCTAAATTTAAATGTGCTATTTTAGCATTTTCTTGCCAAGGCGAGGTTTGACTAAATTTAGTCGAGCCAAAAACAGCCACCGTTTTTACCCCATAAGTTGCGCCTATATGCATAGGACCACTATCGTTTGTGATGAGCAAGTCAAGCATAGAAATATTTTTACATAAAGTATAAATACTAGTTTTACCACAAAGATTTTTTGCTTTTATGCCTTCTTTTAAAAGAAAACGCTCAATTTCATCACAAATTTCTTTCTCACTTTCTACCCCAAAGATTAAAATTTGATGCGTGGAGCTAAATTCTTTTGCTACCCTTGCAAAATAGATTGCTTCCCATCTTTTGGCACTTCCAAAATGCGCACCTGGGTTTATACCTAAAATTTTTTGAGTTGATTTTGCTTTTATAGGGAGTTTTAAAGCATTTGAAGTGGCTTTAAAATTTAAAGCTTTTTCTATGAAATTTAAGTATTTTAAAACTTGATGTTCTTCTTTTAGAATATTTTTATCAAAATAAAATCTTTTCTTTGTTTTGATTAGATTTAAAATGATCTTGCTTGAAAATGCCGAGCGAAATGAAAAAGCTAGATCAAATTTACCAAGATTTTTTCTAGCTTTTAAAATTTGTTTATATCTTTGCTTTTTATTTTCTACTAAGACTTGAGCATTTTCAAAGCGTTTAAAAAGCTCTGTACTTACAAAAGAACCATAAAAAGTAAATTTAGCTTGGGGGTATTTTTCTTTTATAGCATAAATAGCCGCGCTAGCCATTACTGCATCGCCAAGCCAAGTAGGAAGATTGATAAAAATATTCATGATTTTCCTTAAAAATAAAAGCTATAATTATACCAAAAAATAAAGAGCTAAAATGGGTCAAATTTCCATCATACTGCCAACCTATAATGTGGAAAAATATATAGCTAGAGCATTAGAAAGTTGTATTAACCAAACTTTTAAAGATATAGAAATCATTGTGGTAGATGACCTTGGCAATGATAAAAGTATAGATACAGCTAAAGAATATGCTAGTAAAGATGATAGAATAAAAATCATACATAATGAAGAAAATTTAGGAACCTTTGCTAGTAGAAATATAGGTGTATTAAATGCAAAATCAGATTTTATAATGTTTTTAGATCCTGATGATTATTTAGAGCTTAATGCTTGTGAGCTTGGGCTTGAAAAAATTAAAAATGTAGATATGGTAGTGTTTGATGCGTATGTACATAGGGTGAAATTTAAGAAATTTTATAGATTTAAACAAGATGAATATTTTAATAAAGATGATTTTTTAAATTTCTTACTCAATCAAAAGCATTTTTGCTGGAGTGTTTGGGCAAAAGTATATAGAAAAAAATTGATTTTAAAAAGTTTTGAGCATGTTGATTTCAAAGAAAGACTTTGCTATGGGGAGGATGTACTTTTTAATTATATAAATTTTATACTAAGTGAAAGTTTTTTGGTGTCGCAAGAATGTATATACCGCTATGAATTTAATGAAAATGGTAGATATGAAAACAAAAATAAAGAAATTTTATGGCAAAATTACGAGCATAAAAAGCAAAGTTTAAAATGCATTAAAAAATTAGCTAATATTTTTTCACATAAACATTTTAATGAAAAAATATTAGAGGTTTTAGAGAAAGAAATTTTAGGGTTAGAGGGTAGAGTTTGGAAAAAGTAAAAGTTTTTATTATAAATTTAAAGCATTCAGATGGCAAAAACAAATTGAAAACTTTTCTCAATCAATCTAAATAAAAAACCAATTTTGAAATTTGAATTTTTAAATCCCTTGTGATTTGAGAAACAAGTATAGGATTTTGTTTTAATATTTTGAAAATTGCATACAGCAAAAGATAGTTCAAGGAAAAACATGAAAACAATTTTATTTATAATAGGAACTCGACCAGAAGCAATTAAGCTAGCTCCTTTAATATTGGAATTTAAAAAAAAGCCTGAATACTACAATGTTTTAGTTTGCAATACAGAACAACAAAAAGAATTATCAAATCAAGCTTTATCTTTTTTTAATATCCAAACCGACATATCACTTGATATTATGACTGAAAATCAAAATTTATGTTTTTTGCAAGCAAAAATTTTAGAAAAATTACAAGTTATATTTCAAAAAAATACAATTGATGCCACAATAGTACAAGGCGATACCATGAGTGTTTTTGCGGGAGCCTTGAGTAGCTTTTATAATAAAGTTCCTGTTTTTCATATAGAAGCAGGTTTAAGATCATATAATTTACAAGAACCTTTTCCTGAAGAAGCCATTAGAACAATGGTTAGTAAAATAGCACTATTACATTTTGCCCCCACACAAGAAGCAGCAAATGTCCTCTTGTCAGAAAAAATAAATAAAAATAATATATATGTATGCGGTAACACTGGAATAGATGCTCTATATCTTTTAGATAAAAATACATCAGAAGTTTCTCAGATTTTTTTTAAGCAACTAAATATCGATTTAACCAGCGAAAACATCGTATTAATAACCATACATAGAAGAGAAAATCATGGCGCTAGATTATTTAGTATTATAAGTGCTATTAAAAAAATAGCTCAAAATTTTATAACACATAAATTTATCATTCCAGTTCATCCTAACCCTAATGTTAAAAATTACATTTATCAAGAACTGCAACAATATGCTAATATTTTGCTAGTGGAATCTTTAAATTATCCTCATATGGTTTATATATTAAAATGTGCAAAACTAATATTAACAGATAGTGGCGGATTACAAGAAGAAGGTCCATCATTTAAATGTCCCATTTTAATTTTAAGAGAGCAAACAGAGCGCAAAGAAGGTATTGTGGCGGGATTTTCAAGATTAGTAGGTACTAATTCTGAAGCAATTTATAACGAAGCTGCCAAAATTTTAATACTAAACAAAGAGGCAACTCGTATCAATAAAAAAAATCCATATGGCGATGGAAAAGCAAGTAGAAAAATTGAAAAAATAATCAGAAGGTTTTTTAAATGAACAAACTAGTAAGTGTTATAATGCCAACATTTAATGGCGCCTCTAGTGGTTTTCTTGCACAATCGATAGAAAGCGTCTTAAATCAAACTTACAAAAATTTAGAATTTATTATAGTAAATGATTGCTCCACGGATAATACCTTAGAAATTTTACAAGAGTATGCAAAAAAGGATCATAGAATACAAATCATAAATAACCAAAAAAATCAAAAACTTCCACAATCTTTGAATATAGGTTTTACAATGCTAAAGGTGAATATTTTACTTGGACTTCAGATGATAACTATTTTCATTTTAATGCTATAGAAAAAATGGTTCATTATTTAGAATATAATATTAATAAAATTTTAGTATGTTGTGATTTTGAAATAATCGGATTAAAAGGTAAAAAAAATCATTTTATAGTAAGTGATAAAAAAAGAGATCTAATTGAATATGATTGTATAGGTGCGTGTTTTTTATATAAATCAAATATAGCAAAAGTAGTTGGCAATTACAATCCAAAAGAATTTAAGGTAGAAGATTATGAATATTGGTTAAGAATGGGTTTATATGGAGATTTTGGAGCTATACACGAAAATCTTTACACATATAGGTTCCAACCTCAAAGTCTAACAATGACAGCAAAAGACGGAGAAATTGCAAATAAGAGTCACGATCTTGTAACAAAATTTCTACCACTATATTTAAAAAAATTTCCTAATATTAATTTAACAACTATATCAAAAATACAACTAATCATTCTAAATAATGATAACATTAAAGAACAAATTAAAATAATATGGGAAAAAAGTAATAAAGCCGAACGAAGAAAAATTTATGTTTTTCTAAGAGATAGGTTTAAAAATTCTAACAAAGAAATTTATTCTAAAATAATAAAATACATTGGATTAAGATATAGAATAAAATTTTACTTATTTAGAAAAAAATATAAAATATAAATAAAAAATATTTACTTTATATTACCTAGGTTATATTATTAGCATTGAATTATTTTCTAGAATAAAATTACCTAAGCTCTTAATTATATTAGCTTACTATAAGTTTAAAAATATATACTTTGTTTTTTTATTTAATTTGTAGTAATTTCACTATATCAAGCAACATAACTTAGAACAATTATTACCCCCCCCTCCTCCCTTTTTTTCTCCTTTTTTTAAATACCTAAATATTGACATGCAAAATATACCAATCAATTCCGCAAGCTCAATAATACACTTGAAAAACTATTTTTAAAACACAATTAAATTTAACTTAAATCTCAGATACAATTTTTAATAAATATTTTATATAATTTAGAAAGATATTATTGAAAAAAATTGAAATTTATTTTCATATAAATAGGTGATGGAAAATGTGGTTATAAGTTAAAAAACATATATTAATTTTAATAATTCAACATATGTTGAACTAATTCCATTGAAGTATTATCATTGCCTTTTTTCTATGATGACACAAGATAAAAATTAAATAAGTTGTTGATATGATGAATGATTGGAGGGTTTAATGTATCACATTGTTTTTAGCGCAGATGAAAACTATATCAAATACACGGCTGTTTTGATTACAAGTATTATTAAAAATACAGATAAAAATAAATTTTATCAAGAAAATGAAATATATTATTTTCATATTTTAAGTAATGCTATTGGCAATCATACTAAAAATAAACTTCAGAAATTAGAACAAGAACTTAATTTAACTTTCCCATGCAAAATACAAATTCACATTCAAAACGATGAAAATTTTAAACATTATCCCATCAGCGGAGCTGCTCATAGCTCAAAACTTCCTTATTATAGATTAAAATTAAATTCTATATTAGATGATGAAATAAATACTTGTTTATATTTAGATTCTGATATGTTATGTTTGTGTGATATAAGAGAAATTTTTACTATCAACTTAGAAGGAAAAATAGCCGGTGTTGTAGGCGATCCTGGCTCCAAACATGTAAAAATAAAATTTAAAGAAAATAATCAAAAACACATTTTGCATTTTGATGAAAATTATTTTAATTCAGGTTTTTTACTTATCAATCTAAAAGAGTGGAAAAAACATAATATAGAACAAAAATGCGAGGAATTAGCTAGCAAATGCTACTACATAAAAGCTGCTGATCAAGATTTGCTTAATGCCACCATAAAACCGCAATATCAGTTAAAGCTTGATTTTTCATATAATTTCAATATCATTACTCTCTTTTATGCTATATGTAAAGATGAGCAAGCAAATAGACTTAACTACACAAGAGATGAATTTACCAAAAGTGCAAAAACACCTAAAATTTTACATTATGGAGAAAAACCTTGGAAATTTTTAAAATCATACACAGATTTGCAAGGTAAAAATATAAATGATTATTGGTGGCAAATAGCAGAAAAAACACCTATTTTTAATGAAGAATTGCTCGAACAAAAAGCAAACATTAAAGATCATTTGCTTTATAGTGCTTTGGGATTTGAGCTTTTAAAAGCTATAAAAAGTTTTAATTTTGCAAAAATATCATCTTTGATTCATAATACTAAAAAAGATGAGTATATTTTAAAAAAACCACAAAAGATTAATGATGATATTTTTGGACTTTGTTGCATGCTTGGAGAAAGTATTTTATATGCAAGAAAAAATCAAAAAAATACCTTCAGTGTTTTTTTAAAAGCTATCAAAATGCTCAAAAATTTTAAAAAATACGCAAACAAATCAAGAGTTTAATAACTCTTGCCATTTTTGTATAACTTTTTCTTTAGAGAAGCTATGAGAAATATTTTCTTTTGCACTTTGTCCCATTTGTTTTCTTAAATTTTCATCATCCATAAGCAAACAAAGCTTATTTGCAAATTCTTGCAAATTACCATCCTCGATTAAATATCCACTTTTACCATTTTCTATAATATCACTTGGACCTGTATCAACATTAAAGGCGATACTTGGAATAGCATAATTTGCACTCTCAACCAAAACCATACCAAAACCTTCCCAATAACTACACATTACATAAACACTAGATTGCAAATATTCTTTTTCTATATCTTTTATAAAAGGCTTCAATATGACTGAGTTTTCAAGTTTATATTCTTTTATTTTATTTTTTATAATATCTTTAAATTCACCTTCTCCAACTATAGTTAAAGTCCATTCTTTGTATTTTTCATTTTTTTGTACAAGCTTCCAAATTTCAATAAGCCTTAAAAAACCCTTTTCATCATTTACTGTCATACGGCCTATACTTAAAATATTTTTTTGAGTTAAAATGGAATTTATATCGGATAAACAAGGTAAAAAATTTGGTATAACCCAAACATTCTTATGATATTTTCTCCACTGATCAATTTGCTTGGCTGATAATACCACTAAAGTATCAAAATAATTATTTTTAAATAGATATTTTTTAAAATGATTATGAATAAAATTAATATATTTTGTATTTTTATTTTTAAAGAAAGGAAAATGAGGACAATTATTAAAAATCATCACATCAATATCTTTATATCTTTGTTTTAGCAAAAAACTTTCATAATGCTTGTAATATAACTTATAAAATAATCTTTCTTTTTTTACATCAGCTTTTGATTTACTATGCAAGTAATCTATTTTAATATTGTCATTTAATTTATAAGCTACATCAACTCCTTGTTTATAAAAACTAAAAATTTTTACATCATACCCAAGCTCAAAAAGTGCATTTGCTAAATTTACAACAACTCTTTCAGCACCACCTCCTATAGTAATATCCCCAATAAGTAATAAAATTTTCATTTCCAAGTCACTTTTTTATTTTTTATAGTTTCAAGATAAATTTGATGATTAATTTCAAGCATATTTTTGCTATTTTCTTCATGATAGATATGATAAGCTAAAGCATTAAATTTAAGTCTTTTAAACACTCCATCATTAAATAAAAATCTAGCTACAAACTCACTATCTTCCCTGCCCCAACCTATAAATTTTTCATTAAATCCCTCAATGGCTTCAAAATCACTTTTATAAAAACTCATATTGCAAGTTTTACTACCTTTAACAAGTTGTGATTTTTTAAAAAATTTCTTAGTTAGTTTTGAAAATTTATATATACATTTAGCTAAAAAAATATTTCTTTGATTTTTAAAACCTTTTTTGTCAAATGCCAAACTAAAATCATTTTTTCTTAAAAGTTCTTTGCTTTCATTTTCATTTAAAATAGTTCTTGATCCTTGCAAAATAGTCTTTAAACTAGCAAATTTTAAATGATCACTAATGAAGTTTTTTTCTAAAATCATATCCCCATCAATTAAAACAATATATTCACTATTAGAAGCATTAATTGCCTTATTGCGACTTGCCGCAGCACGAAACCCCTCATCTTCTTGCCAAATATGCTCTAACTTGCAAGGAAAATCTTTTTGATAAGCTTGTATAAGTTTAGCCGTATCTTCCCTGCTTCCATCATCAGCTATTAAAACCTCATCTGGTAAAGGCTCTAAATTTTTAACGCTATCAAGCACCAAAGCAAGCCTTTCTTTTTGATTATAGGTTGTGATGATTAAAGCACAAGTTTTTGGCTTTTGTTTTTTTAACTCATATAATTTCATATATTTAAAAAAAGCTCCAAGACCATTACAAGTACTTATAATAAAGCCTTTATAACCATAAAAAATCCCTTTTTTCAAAACATAATTTCTAAAAAAAGTCCAAATTCCTCTTAGCAATGCCTTGCAAATGCTACTTTCTTTGTGTAAATTTTGCAAAGCCCAAAGTTTAGAGTATTTTTGAAGTTTATCTAACAAACTATCGATATCTTCAAAAGCAAAATGCCTCAAACCATTTTGCAACTTAATCTTTTTGCTATCTTCATGTAAAATCAAACTCTCATGTACTAAATTTTCATTAAAACTAGTATGGGTTTTATTAAACACTCGCATTACATAATCAGGCCACCACCCACAAGCTTTAATCCACTCTCCATTGTATAAATTTTCTCTTGGCAAAGCTATAATATCTTCTTTATTAGGCTCGATTTTCCTTAGCTCTTGTAAAAATTCTTTCTTAGCAAGTTCATCTGCGTCAATATTAAAAATCCAATCATTACTAGCATAACTTATGGCTAAATTTTTCAAAGGCCCAAAGCCTATGAAATTATGTTGATAAATCTTGATATTTTTATAGTTTTTACTAAATTCATAAGCGATTTTCAAAGTATCATCATTGCTATCATTTTCTATCAAAACGATCTCGCCAAATTCTTGCAAAGATTCCAAGCAAGCCTTTAAGGTTTTTTGAGCATTTTTAACAATCATTATCACACTAATTTGCTTTAATTCCATTTTATATCCTATAAATACAACTCATGATTGTATCTTTTAAATCTCTTATGAAAGAAAAAATACTCATCAGGTTTAAATTTAATCACCTCTTCACAACACTTTGCTTGATACTTAGTAAGCTCTTCTATACTTGCCTTGCTTGCGTCTAAAGCCTTAAAAGTTTTTACAAAAAATTTCTCATCTTTTTGATACACAAAACAAGGCAAAATCATAGCATTTGTTTTTTTTGCAAGCACACTTGCACCTGCTATAAAATTTACTTCTTGATTAAAATACTGTATTTTTATACTTTCACTATCCACTGCATCTTGATCGGTTAAAATTCCAAGCGATCTACCTTCTTTTAAGGCTTTTAGCATTTTTCTAAGCCCGCCTTTTTTCTCTATAAGCTCTATATTAAATTGCGTGCGATTTTTACTTAAAATTTTATCCATTATCACACTATCAAGCGCTCTTCCAACTATAGAGATTCCTTGAAATTTAGCTCCAAAAGATAAAGCCAAAAGTTCCCAGTTACCATAATGAGCCGTAGTTACGATCAAGGGTCTTTTACTTTGCATTATATTTAAAATTTGCTCCTCATCATCAAAGCAAATTTTATTGATGATTTCTTCTTTGCTTGCATTTTGATTTTTGATAAAATCAATCCCAAATTTAGCAAAATTTTTATAGATATTAAGGCTAGTTTCATCACGCCATTTTTGATCTTTTTCAGGAAAGCAAATTTTTAAGTTTGTGTCAATGATTTTACGGTGTTTATGATTAAGCCTATAAGTGATCAAAGCAACCAAATTTGCAAAAGAGTTTAAAAGCTTTGAAGGTAAAATCTTCACAAGAACTTTTAACATGTAAAAAAGGCTTAAATATATATAATTTATCATTTTTCTAAAAGCTCACAAGCTAGTTTAAAAATATCTTTTTCATCGATATTTTGTATGCAAAAATCACTCTTATCTATATGCTTTGAATGCAGTATTTTTTTACCTGCATTGATTGTTTTGTTGATATTTGTTTCATAAGCATTTCTTTGACTAGGAGTAGCACCAAAAATCGTTATAGAGGGCTTGTTTAGTGCAAAAGCTAAATGAGTAGGCCCGCTATCATTTCCGATAATCAAATCGCTTGCCTTAGTTAAAGCACAAAGCTCACTTAAGCTTAATTTTGGCGCAAGTTCTATTTTCAAATGCTTTAAATTTAAAACTATATCTTTAGCAAAATTAAACTCATTAACATTACCCCAACCAAGCATGATTTTTGCACTAGTAAAATACTCTAAAAGCATTCTACAAAGTAGTATCAAACGCTCTTTTGGGTAAATTTTATTAGGCATAGATGAGCCTACATGTATGAGTATATTTGGCGTACTTTCACTTAAAGAAAGCCTTTGTTCTAAGCTTTCTTTTAACTCATCATCTACGCTAAAACAACTTTGTTTTAACTCTATGTCACTATGATCAAAATGTTCATTTAACACATAAGCTACCAAAGAAAGATTACGCACGATAATATTTTCTTCATAATTACACGCAAATTTATGCGTATAAAAATTGCTCGCAAAACCCTCTTTGATACTTTCTTGATCAAAACCAAAAGTATTGGCACATAAAAATTTACTCACTAAAGCAGATTTAATCAAACCTTGCAAGTCAATCGCAACATCATATTTGTTTTGTCTTGCTTCAAAAAGCATAGCAAAAACTTCTTTGAATTTTCTATCTTTTAAAGGCAGGGCATACACTTCATTAATCATTGGATGATCTTGCAATAATCCTGCAAATCTTGCATCTACAAACCAATCAATACTCGCCTTAGGATAATGCTTTTTAATAAATTGCAAAACAATCACCGCATGGATGATATCACCAAGTGCAGATAATTTAACCAAACCTATTTTCATGTGCTACTTTATTTTTAAATTTTCTGTTATGATTTTAACAAAGATTTTTTTAAAAAAAGGTTTATCATGCAAGAATATATTTGCGTTTTTGATTGTGAGAGCATTCCTGATGTAGAATTAATAAAACATCTTTATGGTTTTAATGGTGATGATTTAAGCATTAGCAAGCAAGCTTTAGAAAAACAAAAAGAAGAAAGCGGAAGCGAGTTTTTACCCCTGCCTTTTCATAAAGTTGTAAGTATTTGCGCAGTGATTGCAGATAAATTTGGAAATTTCATCAAAGTTAATAAAATCAAAGGCGAAAGCGAAAAACAAATGCTAGAGGAATTTTTTAACTTCATAGATAAACACCAACCCCGCCTTGTAAGTTTTAATGGCAAAAGCTATGATATGCCTTTACTTGTTATAAGAGCGTTAAAATACAACATCAACGCAAGTGCTTATTTAGATGCAAGTGATAAATGGAATAACTACAAAAGCAAATTTATAGAAAATAAACACTGTGATTTATTAGAATCTTTAGGGAGTTTTGGTCAAAAAGGCTTAAGACTTGACACACTTTGTGCTATGGCAGGACTTCCTGGAAAGTATGATGTGCATGGAAATGAGGTATTAGAACTCTTTTATCAAAACAAATTAGAAAAAATTCACGAATACTGCGAAAGTGACGTGTTAAACACTTATATGCTATTTTTAAAATACGAACTCATCAAGGGCAACTTAACCCAAGAAGATTATCTTAATATTTTAGAAAATTTCAAAGAAGAGCTTTTGCAAAAACATAGTGATAAAAGCTATCAAAAGCCATTTTTAGAAGCCATAGAAAAAGAAAAGAGCAAGTTTTAAATTAATTAAGAAAAGTATATTAAAATAACTATTATTAAATATCACAAAAAGGATAAAAATGAAAATTTTAATCACCGGTGGTGCAGGATACATAGGCTCTCATACTTTAAAACAATTTTTAGAAACAAATCATGAAATTTGTGTATTAGATAATCTTTCAAAAGGTAGCAAAAAAAGCTTAGATGAACTTTCTAAAATCAGACCTTTTAAGTTTTTTGAGCAAGATTTAAGCGATTATGCTGGGATTAAAAAACTTTTCAAAGAGGAAAAATTTGATGCAATTGTGCATTTTGCAGCTAGTATTGAAGTTCCTGAAAGTATGGAAAATCCTTTAAAATACTATATGAACAATACCGCAAATACAAGCAACTTAATCCAAACTTGTTTAGAAACAGGTGTGAAAAAATTCATTTTTTCTTCAACCGCAGCAACTTATGGAGAGCCACAAACTCCTATTGTGGATGAGCAAAGTCCATTGGCACCGATTAATCCTTATGGACAAAGCAAACTAATGAGCGAAAAAGTCTTACAAGATGCTAATATGGCTAATCCTGAATTTAAATATTGCATTTTAAGATACTTCAATGTAGCAGGTGCTTGCATGAGTTATCCTATAGGTCAACGCTATCCAAAAGCTACTTTGCTTATCAAGGTTGCTGCTGAAGTAGCCACAGGAAAAAGAGAAAAGCTTTATATTTTTGGCGATGATTATAATACTAAAGATGGCACTTGCATTAGAGATTTTATCCATGTTGATGATATTTCAAGTGCGCATTTAGCTGCTTTAGAATACTTAGAAAACAATGAAAGTAATATTTTCAATGTAGGCTATGGACATGGCTTTAGCGTAAAAGAAGTTATTGAAACCATGAAAAAAGTAAGTGGAGTAGATTTCACAGTAGAACTAGCACCAAAAAGAGCTGGGGATCCTTCTGTGCTTATTTCAAATGCGGATAAAATCAAAACCCTAACCAACTGGAAACCAAAATATGATGATTTAGAATTAATCTGCAAAAGTGCTTATGAGTGGGAAAAACAGTGTTAAAAAAACTTTTTTTTATACTCAATGCTCATGATAAGAAATTTTTATTTGCTTTGCTAATTTTTTCTATTTTTATAGGATTTATAGAAAGCTTTGCTATTTCTTTGATCATGCCCTTTGTATCGGTAGCGAGTAATTTTGAGCTTTTAGAAAAAAGCTCTTATTTTCAACCTATATATGAGTATTTAAATTTACCAAGTTATAAGATTATTGCTTATTTTGGCTGTATATTAATCGCCTTTTATATTTTTAGAGCCTTTTTAAATGCCTTTTATTTTCATTTGCTTGCACGTTTTTCTAAAGGGCGTTACCACAGCCTTGCTTGTCGAATTTTTGATAAATACTTACATCTTGAATATGAAAATTTTACTAATAAAAATCAATCAGAACTTTTAAAAACCATCACACAAGAAGTATTTCATTTAAGCACTTTAATTAGTGCTTTTTTACTTATGCTAAGTGAAAGCTTTGTGGTGTTTTTACTTTATACTTTATTGCTAATTATCAACTATAAAATCACCCTAGCTTTAAGTGCTTTTTTACTTTTAAATGCTTTTATTTTGATTAAAATTCTCTCACCCTTGGTAAAAAAAGCTTCCATAGCTAGAGAAGAGGCGATGAAAAATTATTTTGAAATTTTAAATGCAAATTTAAACAACCTTAAAATCATCAAACTCAAAACCAAAGAACAAAGCACACAAAAGCTTTATGAAATTCAAAGTGGGCTTTTTGCCAAAGCAAACATTAGCAATGAAAGCATGTCAAGCATTCCTAGAATTTACCTTGAAGGTATAGGTTTTTGTATGCTTTGTTTTATCGTGGTGTATTTAGTTTTAAGATATGAAAGTGATATTTCATCTATCTTAGCAACTATTACTATTTTCGTAGTAGCTCTTTATAGGCTTATGCCAAGTGCTAATCGTATCATCACAAGTTATAATGAAATCACATATTATAAAAACTCTTTAGATATTATTTATAACATGCTCAATGAAAAAGAAGAAAAACTAGGCGATGAAAGTATTGAATTTAAAGAAAAAATCGTTTTGAAAAATCTTTTCTTTGCTTATAAGGGTAAGAAAAATTTATTTAAAAATTTAAATTTTGAGCTTAAAAAAAATGAAAAAATCGCTTTTATAGGTAAAAGTGGAAGTGGTAAAAGTACTTTAGTTGATCTTATCATAGGGCTTTTAAAACCAAGCGATGGAGCTATTTTTGTAGATGGAATTAAACTTGATGAGAGCAATATAAAAAGTTTTAGAAGTAAAATTGGCTACATACCTCAACAAATTTATCTTTTCAATGATTCTATTGCTAAAAATATTAGCTTTGGAGAAGAAGTAGATGAAGCACTTTTACATAAGGTAATCAAGCAGGCTAATCTTGAAAGCTTTGTAAATTCACTTGAAGATGGAGTGCATACTAAGGTGGGTGACTCAGGTTCGTTTTTAAGTGGGGGCCAAAGACAAAGAATAGCCATAGCAAGAGCGCTTTATCAACAACCTGAAATTTTAGTTTTAGATGAAGCAACTAGCGCTCTTGATCAAGAAAGTGAAGCAAAAATCATGGAAGAAATCTATAAAATTTCAAAAGATAAAACCCTCATCATCATAGCCCATAGGCTCTCAACCATACAAGGTTGTGATAGAGTATTTGAAGTAAAACATGGGCATTTAAAGGAACAAGTATGAAAATCACTTTCATCATAGCTACTTTAAATTCAGGTGGTGCTGAAAGAGTATTGGTCACTTTAGCTAATGAGCTTTGCAAAAAGCATGAAATAAATATTATTAAATTTCACAAAGAAGACTCTTTTTACAAGCTTGATCCAAAAATCAAACTTTTTACCCTAGAGCAGTTTGACTTTTCCACTCTTTATAATAAAATAGCCTCACGCATTAAAAAATTCAAAGCCTTAAAACAAGCACTTAAAGACCATAAAAGCGATGTTTTTATCTCATTTTTAGATACCACTAACATCGCTTGCATTTGGGCAAATAAAGGCTCCAATACACCTTTAATTATTAGCGAACATAGCTCTTATACTTATTTAAAATCTAAAATTTGGAAGTTTTTACGCCGTATAAGTTTTCCTCATGCAAATGCTCTAACTGTGCTAAGTAATGATGATAAAAATTATTATGAAAACTTTGTTAAAAAAGTTATCAATATGCCAAATCCTTGTCATTTTAGCCCTATTAAAGAAAATTTAGAAAAAGAAAATAATGTCATTTTCGTAGGCAGACTTGATCATAATAAAAATGCTTCTATGTTTTTAAAAGCCATAGCAAGGCTAGATATAAATTTACAAAAACAATACAATTTTTTCATAGCAGGCGATGGAGAATTAAGACAAGATTTAGAACAAGAAGCTAAGAATTTAAATATCAAGGTTAATTTTTTAGGTAAAGTTGAAAATATGCAAGAGCTTTATAAAAAAGCAAAAATAATCTGCCTTTGCTCTTTCATAGAAGGCTTGCCAACAGTTTTGCTTGAAAGTTTATATTATCAAGTAGCGCGTATTAGCACTAAATACACAAGCGGCCATAAAGATTTAATTGATGATGGAAAAGATGGATTTTTGGTAGATTTAGATGATGAAAAAGCTTTAAGCGAAAAACTCGCCCTTTTAATGCAAGATGAAAATTTAAGAAAAACACTAGCGCTTAATGCACAGCAGCGATGTAAAGATTATGAAGTAGCCAATGTAGCGCAAAAATGGCTTGATTTAATCAAAGAAGTAAGGGTTTAACATGAAAAAACTAGCAATTTTTATTTATTCTTTAGGAAGCGGTGGTGCTGAAAGGGTTGTATCTACGCTATTACCTGTATTAAATTTAAAATATGAAGTACATTTGATTTTAATGAATGATAAAATATCCTATGATATTCCTGAAGTTAATATCCACTACCTTGAAAAATCAAATCCAAGCGAAAGTAATTTAGCTAAATTTTTAAAACTACCCTTGCTAGCTATGAAATACAAAAAGCTTTGTGAAGATTTAAAAATCAATTTACAATTTGTATTATTAAATAGACCTAATTATATTGCGTTAATGGCAAAATCTCTAGGACTTAAATCAACCCTTATTATCAATGAATGCACCACTCCAAGTGTGATTTATAAACATAATAATCTAAATTCTTTTATCAATAAATTTCTTATTAAAAAACTTTACAATAAAGCAGATTTAATCTTAGCAAATTCTATAGGAAACAAAGAAGATTTAATACAAAATTTCAACATAGAAGCTAAAAAATGCGATATTTTATACAATGCCATAGACTTAGAAAGCATTATAGAAAAATCTAAAGAAGAAATAGACTTTAAAAATCCTTTTATATTAAGCGTTGGTAGACTTGATCATGGTAAAAATCATGCTATGCTTATAAGAGCTTATGCAAAAGTTAAAACTGATTTAAAATTAGTCATTTTAGGCGAGGGTATTTTAAAAGATGAGCTTTTAGCTTTAATAGAAACTTTAAATTTAAAAGACAAGGTCTTTTTACTAGGTTTTGATAAAAATCCTTATAAATACATGAGCAAATGTGACTTTTTTGCTTTTGCCTCAAGTTTTGAAGGCTTTTCCAATGTTTTAATCGAATGTCTAGCTTGTAATACTGCCGTGCTTTGCACTGATCATAAAAGTGGCGCAAGGGAGTTATTTTTAGATGATGAGTTTGGACTTTTAGTAAAAGTAGATGATGAAAAAGCCATGCAAGAAGGCTTAGAAAAAATGTGCAATGATGAAGCATTAAAAGCTTCATATAGACAAAAGGCTTTTTTGCGTGCAAAAGAATTTGATAAAATTAGCATAGCAAAGCAATTATTTGAATTTTTCAACAAGGCATAAAATGAAACTGCAACAAAATTTCACTGATAATAATTCTATAAAATATACCTGTATTTTAATCCTTATAGCCTTTGCTTTTAGTGTTTTGTGTAGATTATACTGGGTAGCTTGGGCAAGTGAGTTTTATGAGTTTTTCTTTAACGATCAACTTATGATTACTACTAATGATGGCTATGCTTTTGCAGAAGGCGCAAGAGATATGATAGCAGGTTTTCATCAACCTAATGACTTATCTTATTTTGGAAGCTCACTTTCTACTTTGACTTACTGGCTTTATAGTATTTTGCCTTTTAGCTTTGAAAGTATTATTTTATATATGAGTACTTTTTTTGCTTCTTTGATTGTTGTGCCTATTATATTAATCGCAAGAGAATATAAACTCACTACCTATGGCTTTATAGCAGCCTTACTTGGAAGCATTGCAAATAGTTATTACAACCGCACTATGAGTGGGTATTATGATACTGATATGCTAGTATTAGTTTTACCAATGCTTATTTTACTTACTTTTATAAGATTAACTATCAATAAAGACATTTTCACCCTACTTTTAAGTCCAATTTTCATCATGATTTATTTGTGGTGGTATCCGTCAAGTTATTCTTTAAATTTTGCTATGATAGGACTTTTTGGACTTTATATTTTAGTATTTCATAGAAAAGAAAAGATTTTTTATCTAGCTATTGCTTTGATGATCATAGCTTTAAGTATGCTAGCATGGCAATATAAACTTGCTTTGATTGTATTATTATTTGCTATTTTTGCTTTTAAAGAAGAAAAAATTAATTTTTATATGATTTGGGCTTTGATTTTTATTAGCATTTTGATTTTACATTTAAGTGGTGGCTTAGATCCTGTTTTATATCAAATTAAATTTTATGTTTTTAAAGCTTCTGATGTGCAAAATTTAAAAGATGCTGCCTTTGTGTATTTTAATGTCAATGAAACCATTATGGAAGTAAATACTATCGATCCTGAAGTGTTTATGCAAAGGATTAGCTCTAGTGTTTTAGTATTTATCCTTTCTTTTATAGGTTTTATCTTGCTTTGCAAAGATCATAAAAGCATGCTTTTAGCTCTACCTATGCTTGCACTAGGTTTTATGGCTTTAAGAGCTGGACTTAGATTTACTATTTATGCAGTTCCTGTGATGGCTTTGGGTTTTGGGTATTTTTTATATGCATTTTTTAATTTTTTAGAAAAAAAACAAATCAAACTGAGTCTAAGAAATAAAAATATCTTACTCATACTCATTACATTTTTTAGTATAAGCCCTGCTTTGATGCATATTTATTATTATAAATCCTCTACTGTTTTTACTTCCTATGAAGCTAGTATTTTAAATGATTTAAAAAATAAAGCTCAAAGAGAAGATTATGTCGTTGCTTGGTGGGATTATGGTTATCCAATACGCTATTATAGCGATGTAAAAACCTTAATCGATGGTGGAAAACACCTAGGAAAAGATAATTTTTTCTCATCTTTTGTCTTAAGCAAAGAGCAAATTCCAGCAGCTAACATGGCAAGACTTAGCGTAGAATACACTGAAAAATCTTTCAAAGAAAACTATCCTGATGTTTTAAAAGCTATGGTTAAAGATTATAACCAAACAAGTGCTAAAGATTTTTTAGAAAGTTTAAATGATAAAAATTTTAAATTTGATACCAATAAAACTAGAGATGTATATATTTATATGCCTTATAGAATGTTGCGTATCATGCCTGTGGTGGCACAATTTGCAAATACAAATCCTGACAATGGAGAGCAAGAAAAAAGTTTATTTTTCTCCCAAGCTAATGCTATAGCTCAAGATAAAACTACAGGTTCTGTTATGCTTGATAATGGAGTAGAAATTATTAATGATTTTAGAGCCTTAAAAGTAGAAGGTGCAAGCATATCTTTAAAAGCTTTTGTGGATATAGAATCCATCACTAATGGCAAATTTTATTACAATGAAATTGATTCAAAAGCTCAAATTTATTTGCTCTTTTTAAGAGAATATAAAAGCTTTGTGATTTTAGATGAAAGTCTTTATAATAGTGCTTATATACAAATGTTTTTATTAAATCAATATGATCAAGATTTATTTGAGCAAGTCACTAATGATGCAAGAGCAAAAATTTATAGGCTAAAAAGATGAAAATAGGAATTTTAACCCATAGCGCAATGAGTGTGTATTATTTTCGTCTTGCACTCATTAGGGCTTTAGAAAAAAATGATCATGAAGTTATAATCATCACTCCAAAAGATGATTTTGCTATTAAATTACAAGAATTAGGCTATAAGGTTTGTTTTTATGATTTAGCTAGATCAAGCGTTAATCCTTTAGTCGTTTTTAAAAATCTACTTAGTTTAAAAAATACACTCAAAAGTTTAAATTTAGATCTTTTACAAACAAGTGCTCACAAAAGCAATACAACAGGTATCATAGCAGCTAAAATGGCAGGCATTAAATACACTTTTGGTTTGGTTGAAGGCTTAGGAAGTTTTTATATAGATGATGATTTTAAAAGCAAATTAGTAAGAATGAGTATTAATTTACTTTATAAAATTTCTTTTAAACTTGCTAATGGTTTTATTTTTGTCAATGAAAGCAATGCTTTATTTATGAAAAATTTAGGCTTAAAAGAAGAAAAAATCAAAATCATCAAATCCGTAGGGCTAAATTTAAAACAATTTTTACCTTTAAAAATTAGCACAGAAGAAAAACAAGCTTTTTTAAAAGAACACAATATGCCCAATAAGCCTATCGTTTTAATGATTTCAAGAGCGCTTTGGCATAAAGGTATTAAAGAATTTTATGAAGCAAGTCAAATTTTAAAAGATAAGGCAAATTTTGTTTTGGTAGGTGGAAGGGATGATAATAAATCTTGTGCACCATTAGAATTTTTAAACTCAAATGATGTTTTTTATCTTGGCGCAAGAAGTGATATTGCACATTTATTAAATTTATGCGATATTTTTGTTTTACCAAGCTATAAAGAAGGCTATCCAAGAACGGTTTTAGAAGCACAAGCTTGTAAAAAAGCATGCGTGGTAAGTGATGCTGAGGGTTGCATTGAGGCAGTGGATAATGCCATAGATGGTTTAATTTGTAAATGCAAAGATAGTAAAGATTTAGCCGAAAAAATCGCAGTTTTATTAGAAGATGAAAAACTAAAAAATACTTTAGCACAAAATGCTTTTCTTAGAGCACAAAATTATGATGAAAATATCATAGCTTTGAAATATCTTGACTTTTATAGGGGTTTTATAAATGTATAAAAATGGTTTAAAACGTGTTTTTGACTTTTTTTTGGCTTTGATTTTATTGATTATTTTTTTACCCTTTATAGTGCTTATAGGTATTGTTTTAAAAATCGTTCAAGGAAGTGTGCTTTTTAAACAAGCAAGACCAGGATTAAATGAAAAAATTTTTTATATTTATAAATTTAAAACCATGAGTGATGAAACCAATGAAAATGGAGAATTACTTCCTGATGAATTACGCCTAAAGCCTTTTGGTAAGCTAGTTAGAAGCTTGAGCTTAGATGAATTACCACAGCTTTTTAATGTATTAAAAGGCGATATGAGCTTCATAGGCCCAAGACCTTTACTTGTAGAATACTTGCCTTTATACAATCAAGAACAAAAAAAACGCCACGATGTAAGACCAGGCATTACAGGTTGGGCGCAAATCAATGGACGCAATGCTATTTCTTGGGAGCAAAAATTTAAATATGATGTAGAATATGTACAAAATTGCTCTTTTTTATTTGATCTTAAAATCTTTTTTATGACCATTATTAAAGTTTTAAAAAGAAGTGGGGTTAATAAAGAAGGAGTAGCTACAACGGATAAATTCAATGGGCACAACTAAAAGTATTTATATATATGGTTCTAGTGGGCATGGTTTAGTCTGTGCCGATGTAGCTAGAAATTTAGGATATGAAAAAATCGTCTTTTTGGATGATAATAAAGGCTTAAAATATCACTCCGACTTAGAAAAACACGATATGTTTATTGCTATTGGTGCAAACTCTATTAGAGAAAAACTTTTCAAAAAAGCAAAAGATGATGGATTTAGATTAGTTAATTTGATACACAAAAGTGCTATTATTAGCCCAAGTGCTTTTTTAGATGATGAGGGTATTTTGATCATGCCAAATGTCGTAGTTAATGCTAAAGCTAGTATAGCAAAAGGTGTGATTTTAAATACTGCTTGTGTGATTGAGCATGAGTGTTTTGTAGATGAGTTTAGCCATATTAGCGTTGGAGCTAAACTAACAGGAAATGTAAAAATAGGAAAACGTTGTTTTTTAGGAGTTAATTCAAGTGTTATTCCTTGTATAAGTTTAAATGATGATATAACTTTAGGTGCGGGAGCGGTTGTGGTTAAAAACTTAACTTCTAAAGGCATTTATGCTGGAGTTCCTGCTAAGAAAATAAAGGAGGTAAAATGAGATTTTTTCTATCAGCGCCACATATGAGCGGAAAAGAATTAGAATACATACATAAAGCTTTTGAAAGTAATTATATAGCACCTTTGGGTGAGTTTGTTAATGCCTTAGAACAAAGTATTAAAGATTATACAAAAAGCTCTAATGCACTTGCTCTAAATGCAGCCACTGCAGCCATTCATCTAGCTTTAAGAGTTTTGGGCATCAAAGAAGGCGATGTGGTTTTAGCTTCAAGTTTTACTTTTATTGCTTCAGTAGCGCCTATTTCTTACATGAATGCTACGCCTGTGTTTATTGATTGTGATGAAACTTATAATTTAGATGTCAATTTATTAAAAAAAGCTATCAAAGAAAGTCCTAAAAAGCCAAAAGCTCTCATTTTAACACACCTTTATGGTAATGCTTCTAAAATGGATGAGATTATCCAAATTTGTAAAGAAAATGAGATTTTTTTAATCGAAGATGCTGCTGAAGCTTTGGGAAGTTTTTACAAAAATAAAGCTTTAGGTACTTTTGGGGATTTTGGAATATATTCTTTCAATGGTAATAAAATCATCACAACAGGTGGTGGTGGCATGCTTGTGAGTGAAAATCATGCTAATCTTGAAAAAGCAAGATTTTATAGTACCCAAGCTAGAGAAAATTGCCTTCATTATGAGCATAAAGAATATGGCTATAATTATAGAATGAGTAATATCTTAGGTGCAATCGGCACTGCTCAAATGGAAGTTTTAGAAGAAAGAGTGAGTAAAAAGCGTGAAATTTATAGCTGGTATAAAGAATTTTTAAGTGGCACCTTTACTTTTTTAGATGAGCTTGAAAATACCAAGTCAAATCGCTGGCTAAGTACTGCTTTACTTGATTTTGATTTAAATAAACTTAATACTTATGAAAAACATTGTATATGTGAAAATAAAAATGTTCAAATTCAAGATAAAATTTTAAAAATCATACAAGTTTTAAAAGATAATAAAATCGAAAGTCGTCCGCTTTGGAAACCTATGCATTTACAAGAACTTTACAAAGGTTGCGATGCTTACTTAAATGGTAATAGTGAGTTTTTCTTTAGCAATGGAATTTGTCTTCCAAGCGCAACTACTATGAGTAAAGCTGATGTAGAGGAAGTTTCTACTTTAATCTTAAATACCTTAAAGGACTAAGATGGATTATAAAAGCAAACGCTTAGGATTTTTTTTAGGCGCTGATATTTTACTTTTTGTTATAAGTATTTATTTGTCTTTTTCTTTACGCTTTAGTGCAGACATCCCGAGTGAATTTTATGAAGGTATGTTTAAAAGTGCTGTGATTTTAATTTTGCTTAAAATCATTTTTCTAGCTTTTTTTAGAATTTATCAGGTTGCTTGGAGATTTTTTTCACTTAATGAAGCGCGTAAATTAGTCATCGCTTTAGCTTTAGCTGAACTTGTATTTTTAGCAATTTATTATTTTTATGATGATTTTTTTAATCCTTTTCCAAGAAGCGTTATAGGAATAGACTTCGTTTTATCTTGTATGTTAATTGGAAGTTTGCGTATAAGCAAAAGAATGATAGTTGATTTTAGAAAGCCAAAATATAATGAAGAACATCCTTGTATAGTAGTTGGTGCTACTTCAAAGGCTTTGCATTTATTAAAAGGAGCTAAAGAAGGGAGCTTAGGACTTTTTCCTGTAGCTGTGGTAGATGAGCGTAAAAATTTAATAGGTACTTATTGTGATAAATTTATAGTTGAAGAAAAAGAAGCAATTAGAAAATATACCGCTGAAGGTATTCATACTGCTATTATTGCTTTAAAACTTGAGCAAGAAGAACTTAAAAAGCTTTTTGATGAGCTTATTGCTTATGGGATTAATGATATAAAACTTTTTTCTTTTACGCAAAATGAAGCAAGAGATATAAGCATTGAAGATTTATTAGCGCGTAAGCCAAAAGATTTAGATAATGCTTGTGTGATTGATTTTATCAAAGATAAAATAGTTTTAGTTAGTGGAGCTGGTGGAACTATAGGAAGTGAGCTTTGTAAACAATGTATTAAATTTGGTGCAAAACACTTAATCATGCTTGATCATAGCGAGTATAATTTATATAAAATCAATGAAGAATTAAGCTTACATAAAGAAAAAATCGAGCCTATTATGATGAGTATATTAGACAAAGAAGCTTTAGAAAAACTTTTACAAGAAAAAAACATAGATTTGATTTTACACGCAGCAGCCTACAAGCACGTGCCTTTGTGTGAGCAAAATCCACATTCAGCTATTTTAAATAATATCATAGGTACTAAAAATTTAATCGATCTTGCAAAAACTTACAAGGTTGCTAAATTTGTTATGATAAGCACTGATAAAGCTGTAAGACCAACTAATATCATGGGTTGTACAAAAAGAATTTGTGAGCTTTATGCGCTAAGTTCAAGTTGTGAAAATTTTGAAGTAGCTTGTGTGCGTTTTGGTAATGTTTTAGGCTCAAGTGGAAGTGTCATACCTAAATTTAAAGCTCAAATTGCAGCTAATGAACCACTTACTCTTACTCATCCTGATATAGTGCGTTATTTTATGCTTGTGGATGAAGCTGTGCAACTTGTTTTACAAGCTGCTGCTATTGCTAAAGGTGGAGAATTATTTGTACTTGATATGGGTGAACCTGTTAAAATCATGGATTTAGCTAAAAAAATGCTTTTACTTTCTAATAAAAAGTTAGAAATTAAAATCACTGGACTAAGAAAAGGTGAAAAACTTTACGAAGAGCTTTTAATCCATGAAGATGATTTGAAAACTCAATATGAAAGTATATTTGTTACCACTAGTGAAATTAAAGATTTAAAAATTTTAAATCAAGAAATAGAAAGATTACTCCAAAGCACAGATCCTGCAAAAGTTTTAAAGGAAATTGTGCCTGAGTTTAATCACAATAAAAATGGAGAGTGATTAAATTCTAATTTTATTTTTAAATGGTATAATATAAACTTTTAATTGATTAATAAAAATAAAAACGATACAATTACACTTTTATGTAATTACATCAAGACAAAGGAAAAAAAGTGAAGTTATTAGTAGTTGATGATAGTTCTACCATGAGAAGAATAATCAAAAACACTCTTGTAAGATTAGGCCACAAAGATGTTTTAGAAGCTGAACATGGAGTTGAAGCTTGGGATTTGCTTTCACAAAATGATGACATAAAAATTTTAATTACTGACTGGAATATGCCTGAAATGAATGGCTTAGAATTAGTAAAAAAAGTAAGAGCGGAAGAAAAATATGCTGATATGCCTATTATCATGGTAACTACAGAAGGTGGTAAGGCAGAAGTTATCACAGCTTTAAAAGCAGGTGTAAATAACTATATTGTAAAACCTTTTACACCTCAAGTATTAAAAGAAAAACTTGAAGATGTTTTAGGAACAAACGAAGGCTGATTATAAGTTTTTATGCAAACACATTATTACGAACTTTTTTTTCAAACAGATAAGGAATATTTAGATTTATTCCTTGATCTTGTTTTTTCTCTAGATATAGATGCCATAGAAGAAAAGGATGATGGCGTTTATATACGATCAGAAGAAGATATAAAACTCATTCAAATAGCCTTGCAAAGCTTTCATCAAAAATTATGTGAAAAATTTAACACTAAGATTTATTTTCATTCTACTTTAGAAAAAAAAGAAAATAAAAACTGGATAGAAGAGTATAAAAAAGGCGTACAAGCTTTAACCATTGACAATATCCACATTCATACCACTTGGCAAGAAGCTATACAAGATAAAATCAATATTATTATAGACCCTGCCCTAGCTTTTGGCTCAGGACATCATGAAAGCACTTACACTTGTATAGAATTTTTACAAAAATACACAGATGATTCTAAATTTTGCTTAGATGTAGGCTGTGGAAGTGGGATTTTAAGTATCATCATGGCAAAGCTTGGAGCTAAAGTGCAAGCTTGTGATACAGACGAGCTAGCCGTAGTTGCAAGCAAGGAAAATGTAAAATTAAATCAAGTTAGCTTTGATGATATTTGGGTAGGTTCTATTAATAAAAGCTTACATAAATATGATATAGTTGTGGCAAATATCATTGCTGATATTTTAATCATACTAGAAAAAGATCTTAAAGAAAAAACCAAAGAAGGTGGAATTTTAATCTTATCTGGTATTTTAAACAAATATGAAGAAAGAATTAAAGATAAATTCAAAGATTTGACTTTGTTAGAATGTAAACACAAAGGAGAGTGGTTGAGTTTAGCTTACAAAAAGGAAACAAAATAATGAATAAAAAACCAAATGAACCAAAAGATAATCCAAACAATAATAGCTTTTTCAATAAAAACCCTATTTTTATTTTCGCTATTTTTGCCATTGTGATGATTCTTTTATTTAAAGGATTTTCAGATGATGGTAGCATGGGTATTATGGGCGGAGAAAATACCAAAAAAGTTACTTATTCTGAATTAAAAACTTTAATTGAAAACAATCAAATTGCCCAAGTTAACATAGGTCAAACTACCATAAAAGCAGTATCTAAAGCAGGAAATATGGCATATATTACCAAAAAAGTTCCAAATGATGCTACTTTTGTGCCTTTGCTTGATTCAAAAGGCGTTTCTTATGGAGCTTTTAACGAGAGTAATTGGTTTATAGATATCTTACTTTCTTGGGTTTTACCGGTATTTATTTTCTTTGGTATATGGATGTTTTTAGCTTCTCGTATGCAAAAAAATATGGGCGGATCCATACTTGGTATAGGAAGCTCTAAAAAGCTTGTAAATTCAGAAAAACCAAAAGTTAAATTCAATGATGTTGCAGGTGTTGAGGAAGCAAAAGAAGAAGTTAAAGAAATAGTTGATTTTCTAAAATATCCTGAAAGATATATCAATCTTGGCGCAAAAATTCCAAAAGGACTTTTGCTTGTAGGCCCTCCAGGTACAGGTAAAACTTTGCTCGCAAAAGCAGTGGCAGGCGAAGCTGATGTACCATTTTTTAGCGTCTCAGGTTCATCTTTCATAGAAATGTTTGTAGGTGTTGGAGCTAGTAGGGTTAGAGATTTATTTGAAAATGCTAAAAAAGAAGCTCCAGCTATTGTATTTATAGATGAAATTGATGCTATAGGCAAATCACGTGCAGCAAGTGGCATGATGGGTGGAAACGATGAAAGAGAGCAAACTTTAAATCAACTTCTAGCAGAAATGGATGGCTTTGGTACTGAAAGCTCGCCAGTAATCGTATTAGCAGCGACAAACCGTCCTGAAGTGCTTGATGCAGCATTACTTAGACCAGGACGTTTTGATAGACAAGTTTTAGTAGATAAGCCTGATTTTAAAGGCAGATGTGATATTTTAAAAGTTCATATGAAAGATGTTAAAATTTCACCTGAAGTAAAAGTAGAAGATATCGCAAGATTAACAGCAGGTCTTGCGGGTGCTGATTTAGCAAATATCATTAACGAAGCAGCTTTGCTTGCAGGTAGGGATTCTAAAAAACATGTAGAACAAAAAGACTTAGTTGAAGCAGTAGAAAGAGCTATAGCAGGACTTGAGAAAAAATCACGTAGAATTAATGATAAAGAGAAAAAAATCGTAACTTATCATGAATGTGGCCATGCTTTAATCGCTGAAACCACAAAAGGTGCTAAAAAAGTAAGTAAAGTTTCTGTTATACCGCGTGGTTTAGCAGCTTTAGGATATACACTCAATACTCCTGAAGAAAATAAATTTTTAATGCAAAAACATGAACTTTTGGCTGAAGTTGATGTGCTTTTAGGTGGGCGTGCAGCTGAAGAAATTTTCATTAAAGAAATTTCAACTGGTGCAAGCAATGACCTTGAGCGTGCAACTGATATCATAAAAGCTATGATTTCTATGTATGGTATGAGTGAAATTGCAGGTTTAATGGTGCTTGAAAAACAAAGAAATACTTTCTTAAGTGGCGGACAAACCATCAAAGATTATTCTGATAAAATGGCTCAAGATTTAGATGAGTATGTGAAGAAAACCTTAGATGAACGCTATGCGGGTGTAAAAGAAATTTTAAAAACTTATAGCGGTGCTATAGAAGTAATGGTACAAGCACTTTATGAAGAAGAAACTATTGATGGTGCTAAAGTAAGAGAGATTATTAAAAACTATGAAGAAGAAAACAATCTTCCAACGCGCTTAGAAGAAAAAGAGCAAGAAGTTACTAAGGATAACTAATGAAAACAAATTTTATTGCAAAGGCTGGCTGGAATTTACTTATAATTCTAGCTATAGTTTTTGCAATAGCTCAATTTATATGGGGATTTTCTTGGCTTTTATGGTGTATTTTTATACTTTTTGCTTGCCTTTTTAGAGCTAGTAAAATCGATTATATAGCAGATCCAAATACTATCATAGCTCCCATAGAAGGAAAAATAAAATGCATTAAAACAAGCTCATATAAAGAGCTTGGCGAATGCATAGAAGTGCAAATTATAAATAATATCGTTCATCAAGGCAGCATCATAGCTCCACTTAATATGGATATAGAAGAAACTAGACCAAGACACGGACTTTTTTTATGTCCATTTATGAAAAATACAAATTTAATGGGCGAAAGAATGCTATTTTTAGCACGCTCTAAAGGCAAACAATTGGCATTACGCGTTATTTTTGGCGCCTTAAATAGAAAAGTTCATATTGATGATTTTGGTCATCATTTAAACCATGGACAAAATATAGGTTTTATGTTTGATGGCAGTGTGAGTTTATTGCTTCCAAAAGATACTAGAATTTGCGTAAATGAAAACGATAAAGTACGCATTGGTGCATTGATAGGGTATTTAAATCCATGAATTTTAAACTAATTTATATTTTACCTAATCTTTTTACAGCTGCTTCCATATTTTTAGGCATTATTTCAGTGATTGCTTCTATTAATCAAAATTTTGATAAAGCATTAATTTATATCATTTTATCATTAATTTGTGATGGCTTGGATGGACGCGTTGCAAGAGCTACTAATTCTACTTCTAAATTTGGAGTTGAGTTTGACTCACTAGCAGATTTAATAGCCTTTGGTGTTGCACCTGCTATGCTTTTTTATATGAGTATAGGTTATGAATATGATCGTTTTGGTTCCTTAATAGCTGGTTTATTTGTAGTTTTTGGCGCTATACGCTTAGCAAGATTTAATGTCACCACAGGTACTTATGAACCTTCAGTTTTTATAGGACTTCCTATACCAACAGCTGCAGTTGTAAGTGCTTTATGGGTAAGTGCTTATTTATATTATGATTTTTTACGTGATTTTTCTTTGATGATAGTATGTATTCAAATGCTTTTAGCTTTTTTAATGGTAAGCAATATAAGATATCCAAGTTTTAAAAAAATTGATTTAAAACGGGCAAATGTTTTAAAAGTATTAATCCTTTTAGTAATCTTATTTTCCATGCTTTATTTGTATTTTTTAGAAAGTGCGTTAATCGTCGCAAGCTTATATGTACTTTATGGAATCATTCGAAGCTTTTTTACTCTAGCTCGTAAATTTAAAAAAGATTAAAATTTTATTTTCACTTCACTTTTTAATAATATACTTTTCATTATTTTTCAAAAAGGAGTAAAAATGAATAAAAACAAATTATTCAGACAAATTCACATTTACATTAGCTTATTTTTCTTACCACTAGCATTTTTATATGCTGTTACTGGTTTTGCTTATATAGCTGGTTTTGATGGGGAAAGTGGAGCTAAAATTCAAACTCAAAAAGTTCAAGCTATTATCCAAGAAGGCGCTGAAGCTGAATTTTTAATTGATTTTTTAAAGAAAAATAACTTAAAACTTCCTTCATCTTTAGAACCAAAACTTAACAAAAAAGGCGATGGAATAGAGCTTGGCACTATAAACTATACTGCAAGTATTGTCAAAATAGATGAAAATAATTATGAAATTATCACAAAAGAAAGAAGTTTACTTGGAAATATGATTTTACTTCACAAAGATAAAGGTATGTGGTATTTTTCTGTTCTTGGACTAGCTTTTGCACTTGCTATGATAATCCTTTATATTTCAGGACTTTTAATCACTATCATAGCTATACGCAAAGACAGGGGCAAACAAATCGCGGTTTTAGGTGCCGGTTTTGTTATAACTTTAATTATAGCTTATCTTAGTGTATAAATTTAAGGTATATCTTATAATCAATAAGATATACTTTTCCTTTTAATACGGACAGATGGGTGAGTGGCTGAAACCACACCCCTGCTAAGGGTGCAGATCTTAACGGGTCTCGAGGGTTCAAATCCCTCTCTGTCCGCCACATTATAAAATCCATTTCCTTTCATCTATTTTAATAGTTTTTATTGCTATAATTAATACTATCAAACTGAATAAATCTAAAGGCAAGCCCACATACTATGCAAATCTATGCTTCTATTGATTTGAAATCTTTTTACGCTTCAGCTGAATGTGTTTTAAGAAATTTAGATCCTTTAACAACTAATCTCATTGTAGCAGATGAATCAAGAACAGATAAAACCATCATACTAGCAGTTTCACCTGCACTAAAAACTTACAATATACCTGGTAGATTAAGACTTTTTGAGTTTAAACAAAAAATCCACTCAATCAACCAAGAAAGATTAAAACAAACTCAAAAACACTGCTTTAAAGCTAAAAGTTTTGATACATTAGAACTTAAAAATGATTTAAATTTAGAACTAGATTACATCATCGCCAAGCCCAGAATGGCTACTTATATAGAATTTAGCACAAAAATATACAGTATTTATTTGAAGTATTTTGATGCAAAAGATATCCATATATACTCTATTGATGAAGTTTTTATTGATCTTAGTTCTTATCTTGAAAAATACAAACTTTCAGCTTATGAGTTACTTACTAAGGTTTTACTTGATATTTTACACACAAGTAAAATCACTGCAACAGCAGGTATAGGCACAAATTTATACTTAGCTAAAATTGCTATGGATATACTTGCTAAAAGACAACAAGTAGATGAAAATGGCTTGCTTATAGCCTTTTTAGATGAAAAATTATACAGATATAAATTATGGCAGCATAAACCTTTAAAAGATTTTTGGCGTATAGGTAAAGGCATTGCCTTAAAACTTGCAAATTTAAACATTCATACTATGGGAGATCTTGCAAGATTTTCTTTAAAACACGAAGCTTTGCTTTATAAACACTTTGGTGTTAATGCTGAATTATTAATCGATCATGCATGGGGTATTGAAACTTGCACGATGAAAGATATTAAAAATTACAAATCACAAAATCACTCTAAAGTCATGGCTAAGGTTTTACCTTTTGCATATGATAATAATCAAACAATAAAGGTTTTAAAAGAACTTGTCGATCATTTAGTGCTTGAACTTATACAAAATAACCTTAAAACAAACCATATCACGCTAGATATACAATATGATAAAAGCAATTTAGAAAATTCAAACCTTTTAGCTTCTTATAAAGGAGCTATTGCTAAAGATAATTATGGAAGAGCTATACCTAAAAATGCTCACGGAAGTATGAATTTAGAAAATTTTACCCATTCTTTAAAAATCATCAACAAAAAAACCTTAGAACTTTTTTATAAAATCAATGATAAAAACTTAAGTATTAGAAAAATCAGCCTAAGTTTAAATAATATCACAGATAAAGCTCAAGAAAATTTCCAAGAATTAAATTTATTTAGTGATTTTAACGCAATTTCACAAGAAAAAAATCAACTTGAAAAAGAAGAAAAGCTCCAAAAAGCAAGACTTCAAATCATGCAAAAATTTGGTAAAAAAGCTATTTTAAAAGCTTCAAGCTTAGATAATGAAACCAAAGAAATTACTTCTTTAATAGGAGGACATAATGCATGATGATTATAAAGATATAATAAATATAAAATATCAAAAATCAAAACAATTCCCACCAATACCAAGAGAAAAAAGAGCGGCGCAATTTGCTCCATTTTCAGTGCTAAATGGTTTTAACAAAGCTATTTTAAAAACGCAAAAAGATATGGAAAAAGCATTAGAAAATAGCAAATATCAAGAAGAAAGCTAAGTTCTTCTTGATAAAATTTTATTTTGCATTAGAGTATTTTTCAAACTCTCCACTTTCATCGATTTCATTGCCATAAAGTTTGTGTAATTCATAGTAATATTTTACAAATTCCTTGCATTCTTCATCAAGCGGTAAAAACACCTCATCTTCTAAAATACAAAACTCATCTAAATAATTTTTAGCATCTTCTTTTAGCATATAATGTCTTGCTAACTTATAGTAATTTTGCATAAACACAGCTTTAAAGGCTTCATAAGCTTCTTCATCAAATTTAATGTTTAATTTCTCATTTGCAAAAGATAACACCCCTGATTTAAACAACAATGATAAATGAATCAAACCTTCTGTATAATAAGGCTTAACCTCCTCTACTCTTTGCCAAGCGATCAATCCTATAGCCCTTTTAATAAGCTCATAAAACACTGGAAGCTTTAAATCATATTCTTCATGTAAAAAGAAATTCACAAGCCCGCCCGCAGTAGCTTTAAACTCTTCTATATTTTTAAATACACCACTTTCATTCATTTTCTTTTCGCTATCATTTGCCACAAAGAAAATATGTCCAAACTCATGACCTATGGTAGAAACTTCATAAATTCTTTTCCATAATTTTTCATTATAAAATAAAATTTCTCTCCCATAATCTAAAAATTCTTTTTCAAATACCATAGATGAAAGCTTCATAAAAGGCTTGGTTTTAGCATTTTCATAAACATAATTTAAAAAAGCAAAAATCTTTTTGCCTGCTATATTGCTTACATACTCATCATTTGGCACTACTTGAGCAGAAAAAAGTCCCTTAAGCTCTGCCCCATAAAAAATCATAGGCATACAAATATAAAGCTGAGTTTTTTCAAGATTAAAATTCACTTCATCAAACAAAGCTTCATCTTCTTCATCTAAATTTGCATACACCATTGCAAAACTTTCTTTGATTTTATCTTTAAACTCACTCCCATTAAAATCACTCACATCTTCTAAGCGTATATCCCACTCAAGTGCTACTGCATGTGTGTAAGAGTCTTCATAGTATTCTAAAGGATGGCCAATTTGCAATGGGCATTTTACTTCCATCCACGCAAGCTCTGCTTCTTGCCATTTTTTAACCACTTCATTATTATCTTTTTCACAAAATGCAAATTTTAATTTTTCTATATAATCAATATAAGCATTTTTTTCATCATCTAACGCACAATTTCTTAGTTTTTCTAAAAGTTTATCAAACTCATATTCAAGCTTTAAAACCTCATTTTCAAAAGCCTTTGCATAAGGTAAAAATCTCCAAAGTGTTCCTATTTTAACTAAAGCCCCATAACTTCTTTCACAAATTTCACCATCTTGATTAAGCTGATAAAGCTCATTTTGTTTTAAAAACTCCAAAGCATCACTTAAATTTGGAAATTGTTCTTTTAAGATTTTATTATTTGTATCTAAAATTTGCTTGCTCCAAACAAGCTCAAAAGAATTCATAACTACACCTATATTATGCACACCTTGAACTAAAGCCAAATAAAACTCATCAAGTAAATTTTTACTCTTAATCTCATCGATTAAATCTTGATGTTCTACTTCATAAAAGGCTCTTACCAAAGAAAAAACTTTATATTTTATTTGAGAAATTTCTTCTTCATTTAAACCTTTTTTTTCAAGTTCTTGGACTAAATTTTCCTCTTTTAAATCCACCAAACGACGCAACATTGCCAAAACATTGCTTTTTTCGTTTTCAAGATTAGCTAGTTCTAAGGCTCTATCTATCAAAGGATGACTTTGATTCGTTTGAAGTATATTATAAAGACTATTGATATTTTGTTTCCTATTTTTCACAATTTTTGCTATTTGCTTAAAATCATTCATTTTTTACCTTTCTTTATTTTTAAAACTTAATTATAATGTTTTTTTTAAAACACAAGGAGAATGTATGAAAGATATGGGAGAACCTAAGCTAAGAGTTATAGCTATGCCAAGCAATACAAACCCCGCTGGCAATATCTTTGGTGGTTGGATCATGTCACAAATTGATCTAGCCGGAGCCATTGCTGCAAGAGAACTTTCCCCACAAAGAGTTGTCACAGTTGCGGTAGATAAAATCATTTTTAAAGAGCCAATTTTCGTAGGTGATTTGGTATCTTGCTATGCAAAAATCATCAAAGCAGGTAATACATCCATCACCGTAGCAGTAGAAGTAGTTACTCAAAGAGCTAATGAATATGGCCGTGTGTATTGTATGCATGTAACTTCAGCTGTAGTAACTTATGTGAGCGTAGATAAAGATGGAAATAAATTTCCTATTGATGCTGATTTAAAAAGATTACACGGCTTTTAATATGTTTTATTGTATTTTTAAAAAACTTTTTATATCATCACAAAAAATTTTCTAAGGCTTATATATGCGTGGATATAAAATATTTTCTGGTTCAGCAAATGAAGAATTTGCTAAAAAAATCTCAAAATACCTTTCATTGCCTCTAAGCAATGCAGGTGTGAAGCGTTTTAGCGATGGTGAAATTAGCATTCAAATAGATGAAAGCGTGCGTGGTAAAGATGTATTTATCATTCAAAGCACTTGTGCTCCAACAAATGATAATCTAATGGAACTTTTAATCATGACAGATGCATTGCGTCGCTCAAGTGCAAGCTCTATCACAGCTATCATCCCTTATTTTGGTTACGCTAGACAAGATAGAAAAGCAAGCCCTAGGGTGCCTATTACTGCAAAATTAGTAGCAAATCTTATAGAATCAGCAGGAGTAGATAGAGTAGCTACCATAGATTTACATGCTGGACAAATTCAAGGCTTTTTTGATATACCTGTGGATAATCTTTATGGAAGTATTATTTTTAATGATTATATTAAAAATAAAAACTATAAAAACCCTATCATTGCAAGTCCTGATATAGGCGGTATAGCAAGAGCTAGAAGCGTAGCAAAAGCTTTAGGACTTGATATAGTTATAGTAGATAAAAGACGCGAAAAAGCTAATGAAAGCGAAGTGATGAATGTCATCGGCGATGTAAAAGATAAAGAAGTGATTTTGGTAGATGATATCATTGATACAGCAGGAACCATAGTAAAAGCTGCCGAAGTATTTAAAAGCAAAGGTGCAAAGTCAGTTATAGCTTGCTGTACTCACCCTGTACTTAGTGGTGTAGCTTATGAAAGAATAGCTAAAGATGCGCTTGATGAGCTAGTAGTAACTGACACTATACCTTTAAAACAACAAATGGATAAAATCAAAGTCCTAAGCGTAGCACCTATTTTTGGTGAGGTAATACGCAGAGTTTATCACAATGAAAGTGTGAATTCTTTATTTGTATAAATTCTTTGCAAGGACCATCCTTGCAAAGAAAATCTAAACTTCAAATAATTCTACAATTTTATATTAATTAAAATTATATTTTGCTATAATTAATAAATTATTATTAATTAAGGAGCTATTATGATTAAAAATTTAATCTTAAATTTTGGTAGAACTATACTTGATATAGTGGCTGCATTAAGCTTTATTATAGCGATTATTTATTCTATTGCGCTGATGTTTACTCTAGGATTTATAGTAGGTCTAGTAACACTTATTGGATCTTTAGTTGCAATATTTTTAAGCTTTTTTGTAATTTATCTTGTCATAGATATAAGAGATGCACTAGTTAATAAAAACTAAATTACTGGTGGAGACGAGGGGAATTGAACCCCTGTCCAAAAATAAAACAACCACGGCATCTACATGCTTAGCAAAGGTGAAAATTTCATCTAGCCAAACTCACCTTCCAAAATTTCAAGCTAGACTAAGACTTTAACTTCAATTAAAACTTGTCAAATTTCAATCTACACTATCAAAAATGACCAAATTCTAAGCTAGATAGTATCACTTAAAATTCAGGCTCAACTGAACTTACGCAGCTTTAGCGTAAGCAGGAGCAAATTTAACGTTGTTTGCGTTTAATTTTAATTTGAGCTTTATACGCTTTGCTCAAAGCGACATGCCACCAAGGCCACTCTACTCCTGTCGAAGCCAAGTCGTCCCCATTATTTAGAAATTTTATCTGGAACATTTGCAATTTGAGGGTTAAATACGCTTAAAAAAGAAGCATTTTTTTCATAATCACTGCAATATCTATCAAGCTGCTCACCCACTAAAAACATCCAATCCACAAATTCATCGCTAGCAGGCCCATCAAATTTAGCTGCTTCTTGCATAATTTCCTCACAGAATGTGCAAAAATTTGCAATCTCATCTAAATTTAATCTTTTAGCAGCCCAAACTACATTGTGGATATTTTGTTCTAAGTCTTTTAAAGCTTCTTTGTATTTTGAGCTATCGCTGCTTAGCTTTACTATCAAAGGCTCTAAAACATCGCAAAGACTTCTAAAAAAATACAAAAAACGCTCGATTTCTTCAAGCTCGTAATCTAACTCTAATTGCTCTAAAATTCCCATAAAAACTTCTATAATCTAAGTTTAAATGTTTATTTTAGCAAATTTTAGATAAAATTAAAATTTCTTACAAAATAAAATGGAAAAAATATGGATAGAATCGTAGAGATTGAAAAATTCTCCCCTGATGAAACTTATGAAACAAGCCTTAGACCTTCAAATTTTGACGGCTACATAGGACAAGAAAACATTAAAAAAAATTTAGAAATTTTCATCAAAGCTGCTAAAAAAAGAAATGAATGTCTAGATCATATCCTTTTTAGTGGGCCTGCAGGACTTGGCAAAACAACTTTAGCAAACATTATCTCATATGAAATGAATGCAAATATCAAAACTACCGCTGCACCCATGATAGAAAAAAGCGGGGATTTAGCTGCGATTTTAACTAACCTTAGCGAGGGAGATATTTTATTTATCGATGAAATTCATCGCTTAAGCCCTGCCATAGAAGAAGTGCTTTACCCTGCTATGGAAGATTTTCGTCTTGATATCATCATCGGCAGTGGACCTGCTGCACAAACAATCAAAATCGATTTGCCCAAATTTACTTTAATAGGTGCTACTACAAGAGCAGGTATGCTAAGCAATCCTTTACGCGATCGCTTTGGTATGCAATTTCGCTTGGAATTTTATAAAGATGAAGAGCTTGCTATCATTTTAGAAAAAGCAGCTCTAAAGCTTAATAAAACTTGTGAAAAAAAAGCTTCTTTAGAAATAGCCAAACGCAGTCGCTCAACCCCAAGGATTGCTTTAAGATTGCTTAAGCGTGTAAGGGACTTTGCTGATGTAAATGATGAGGAAATCATTAGCGAAAAAAGAGCTAAAGAAGCGCTTGATTCTTTAGGGGTAAATGAGCTTGGTTTTGACGCGATGGATTTAAGGTATTTAGAGCTTTTAACTGAAGCTAAAAGAAAACCTATAGGACTTTCTAGTATAGCTGCAGCATTAAGTGAGGATGAAAACACCATAGAAGATGTGATAGAGCCATATTTACTAGCAAATGGTTATATAGAAAGAACAGCCAAAGGTCGTATTGCAAGCTTAAAAAGTTTTGATGTTTTAAAATTAAAATACAACAAGGGTTTATTTGATGAAAAGTAGTAATTTTTTCTTAATTAGCTTTATTTTATTTATTTTATTTTGGGTGCTTTTTTTATTTAAACCTTTTTTGATGAATATAGCCATAGCAAGTTTAATGGCTGTTTCTACTTCTAATGTTAATGTTAAATTCTTAAATATATTCAAAGGTAAAAAAGTCATAGCAGCAGCAGCTACCACTGCTTTTATGTTAGCTTTATTTTTTATACCTTTTGTATATGCTATTATAGAACTTGCAAAAGCAGCTAGCGGTTTTAATATAAGTTATATTCATAATACCATAGAATATTTTAAAAATTATTCTTTGCACCTACCTGAATCTCTAAGCTTTATAGAACCAAAAATCAAAGAAGCGCTAGCAAGTATTGATTTAAATTCCATCTCTAAAGATGTTTTAACCTATCTTTCAAGCGCAACTAAATTTGGGACTAAATTTCTAACTGATATGGTGTTAATTTGTGTGTTTTATTTCTTTGCTAATCTTTATGGAGCCCAACTCATTGGCTATATCAAAACCATAGTACCTATGAAAAAAGAAGAAACTCAAGGCATTTTAAGTGAAGTGAGTAATGTAATGTCTGTTGTGTTTTATTCTATGGTGCTAAATGCCATTTTGCAAGGAGTGCTTTTTGCTATCATTACTAAATTTTATGGTTATGATGCGATTTTAATGGGAATATTATTTTGCTTTAGCTCTTTAATCCCTGTTGTAGGCGGGGCATTAGTTTATGTGCCTGTTTCTTTATATGAATTTGCCAATAACAATCTAAGCGGTGCTTTAGTGATTTTCATTTATAGCGTGGTAATGATATCTTTTATCGCAGATACTTTAGTAAAACCTTATATCATTAAATGGATCAATGAAAAACTTGTTCAAATTCCAACGCAAATTAACGAACTTTTAATTTTCTTTGCGATGATAGCAGGAATTTCAAGTTTTGGTTTTTGGGGTATTATCCTTGGACCTGCTATTTTAACTTTCTTTATTTCTACTTTAAAATTATATGTGATTTTAAAAGAAAAGCATTTTGTATAAAAGCGATTATTTTTCAATAATCGCTAAAATTTCTTCTTCGCTTGTAAGTTTTTTATTGTATTTAATCACTAAAAATTTAGAGTTTTTATACACATCTAAAACTCCATTTATACCTTTAATATTATTTAAATCATGCTTTGTTTCTAAAGATAAATAGACATTTTTAAAATCTGCTGGACTTTGTAAAAACAAAAGCAACACAAACCAAATTACAGACAAAGTTATCAAAATAAAAGCAAGAGAAACTAAACTAAAATGGTGTAAAAAATACCCCCCTACAACACCACCTAAAAAGCTTCCAAAATAGCCAAAAGCATTAAACACACCCAAAGCTGCGCCTTTTTCATTTACTTTGGCAAATTTACTCGCACAACTTTGCATAATAGGCTCATGCAAATTAAATCCTATAAAAAATACTACAACACCCACCATAAACACTAAAGCATTATGCGAAAAAGCAAATATAATATAAGCGATGATAAAAAATGCCACACCTAAAAGCAATATCTCTTTACTTAAGCCTCTTTTTTCTCCCAAAGATCCTGATAAACCCATAGCCAAAAACCCAAGCACCATAGAGCTAACATAAACATGCCATAAATTCTCACTTGGATAATTAAACTCATGCACCAAAACCAAAGGAATACTTAAAAACGCAATACTCATAAGCATTTTTTGCATACAATTAGTAAGATTCATCAAAGCTAAGTTTTTTTCTTTTAAAAGTTTTTTCAATGGAGTTTTAGTATTTTCATGTACTATTGTATGCTCTTTTGGTACAACGCTAAATAAAAGCACGATACAAATTAAACTCAAAATCGCACTTAAATCAAACAAACTTGAAAGTCCAAATTTAGCACTCATTAAAGGAGAAAGCACCAAAGAAGCTGCAAAAGAAAGTCCTATAAATGAACCCATGATAGCCATAGCCTTACCGCGATTTTCTTCATTGATAAAATCACTTATCATAGCAGTAGCTACTGCTCCTATGGCTCCTGCTCCTTGTAAAAGCCTTCCAAACATCATCGTATAAATATCATCAGCATATGAACATACCAAAGAACCTATGATAAACACCACAAGTCCTATTAGCATAGTTTTTTTACGCCCTATTTTATCTGAAATGATTCCAAAAGGAACTTGCAATGCCATTTGAGTTAGAGCATACACACCTACTAAAAGCCCTACTAAAAACTCATTGGCTCCTTTTAAATTTAAAGCATATAAACTTAAAACCGGCAAAACTATAAATAATCCAAAAAATCTAGTTCCTACAATAAAAGACAAAGGTAAAACAGTTTTTAACATCTTTTCTCCTTATAAAGGATAATTTTACTATGATTTTGATAAACTTTTTTTAAAGTCAAAACAAAAAGAGTAATTTATGAAGAAAAAATTAAAAATCATTCTAGCAACTTCTAACGCACACAAAGTAGAAGAAATCAAAAAATTTTTAACTACTTATGAAATTTATGCCTTAAATGAAATCATCACCCCTTTTGAAATCATCGAAGATGGCACGAGTTTTAAAGAAAATGCTTTGATAAAATCTAAAGCTATTTTTAATGCTTTAGGCAAAAAGCAAGATGAATTTATCACCTTAAGTGATGATAGTGGTATAAGCGTAGAGGCTTTAGACAATGCACCGGGGATTTTTTCTGCAAGATACTCTCAAGAAGGCACTGATGATGCCAATAGAAATAAGCTCATCCAAGCCTTACATGAAAAAAATCTACATCAAAGCAAAGCTTTTTACACTGCAGCCATAGCTATAAGTTCAAAATATGGACATTTTAGTACGCATGGATATATGCATGGCCTTGCTATTGATACTCCAAGGGGTAATAATGGCTTTGGATATGATCCTTTATTTATCCCAAAAGGTTTTGATAAAACCTTAGGTGAATTAGATGAGCAAGTAAAATTAAAAATTTCACACCGCTCGCAAGCACTAATGTTTGCTACTTACATCTTAAGAGCATTAGAAAAAATGGAGTATTAATGAAACAATTTATAAAATATATGCTTATTGCCTTTGGGCTTTATGTGATTTGGATGTTGCTTTATTATAATTTTGCTTAAGATAATGATAGCTTAAAATAAAACTTGGTAATAAAAAAAGCGAACCAAATAAAAGTAAACTCATAGCCAAAACCGTAAGCAAGCCAAAATAAATCGTCGGGATAAAATTACTACTAATCATTACCAAAAAGCCTAGAATAATCGTAACACTAGTATAATAAATCGCACTTCCTATACCTATATGTGAAGCTTTTATAGCCTCTTCTAAGCTTTTATGTTTTAATTCTTCTTTAAAACGATGAATATAATGAATCATATCATCAACCCCTATTCCTATACAAATAGCAGCTATGGTAATGCTCATAATATCAAGTGGTATATTGAAAACACCCATTAAACCAAACACCAAAGCCAAAGGTATGAGATTGGCCAAAATCGCCACAAAAGCATAAACAAAACTTCTAAAAATCACCACAAATAAAGCAAAAATCACAAGCACCACAAAGGCTAAAGTGTCAAATTGTGATGAAAAAAGACTTTGAAGCATATTATTATACAAAGGCATAATACCACTGATTTTAACCTCTACATTATCTTTTTGTAAAAGTTCTTTTAAGTCTTTTTCAAGCTGTTTTAAAAAAGCATCACGTCTTAAATTTGGATCACTATCTAGCATACGCACGCTAAATCGCAACTCATTATTTTCCACACTTACAAAAGGGGTTAAAACTTGCTTTTTAAAATTCTCATCTAAATTTTCATATAAAAACGCCAAGGCAAAATCATCTAAAGCCTTACCATCATTAATGCTTTTTCCAAGCTCTAGCAAACTTTGTAAGCTAAGCACAGAACCTACATATTTTTGCTCACTTAAAAACTCATGAACCTTAGCAGCTATTCTTGTTTTTTCACTACTAAAAAAATATCTATCATCTTTAGCTAAATCATCAAATTCTTGCTCAAACTCATCTAAGCTTTCATTTTGTTTTGGATCTTGCTTAAACTTAACAATCACATCTAAAGGCATAGTTCCGCCTAGCTCTTTATCTATAATCAACAAACCTTGTTTAATCCTAGAACTATCTTTAAAATAACTCACAAAGCTATTTTCTACTTTAATTTGTAAAATTCCATACAAAGCAAAAGCCACACAAAATAAACTTATGCCATAGATAATTTTTCTATGTTTTAAACTTACATTTGCACAAAAACTTAAAAATTTCAATGAATTTTGATTAAGCTCTTTAAAATTTAAACGTGGCATTAGTACCAAAATACTTGCAAAATAAATATAAGCTAAAACCAAACTCACGCTAATACCAAGACTCATCATAATACCAAGTTTGATAATAGGCTCAATATCTGAAAAAACAAAACTTAAAAATCCAACAACTGTGGTTAAAATAGCATAAAAACTAGGACTTGCTTTATCAAGTAAGGTTGAGAGCAAAAGCTTATAAACACTAGCTTTTGGGTGTTTGTGTAAATTTTCTATAAAATGTACGATTAAGTGTATCACAACAGAAACAGTGATAATAAGCACTAAAGCTACATAGTTTGAAGACACTACGGTAATATCAAAGCCCAAAAGTGCGAAAATCCCACTTGAAGTAAAAAGCGAAACCACACAAATTCCCAAAGCCAAAAACACCAAACGCAAAGAGCCAAAAAACCACCAAAGTGCTATAAATAAAAGTCCTATTAAACTAAAACCATAAATTTTTAAATCACTTTTTACATAATTAATCATATCATTAGCGATCATTTCTACACCGCCAAGGTGCAAAAAGTCTCCATTTTGACTATACTTAGATACTATTTTAGTAATTTCTTCTAATCTTTTTGCACTAAATTCTCTTGAGTTTTCTTGGTGTTTTTTAATCAAGGCTCTAAAATGCTCTTTTTCATTTTCACTTTTTGCATTATCCCTTGAATTAATCAAGTCATTATAAACAAGATCAGGCGCTAGATAAATCAAAATTCCTGTTGTTTTTCCATCTTTTGAGATGATATTATTTTTATAAAAGGGTTGGTTTAAAATTTCTTTTTTAGCTAGATTAATATCCACATCTTGACTAAAAATATTAGGTATATTTTGGATAAGCTCTTTTAATTCTTTACCTTTAGAACTTGCAAGTAAAGGCGCATTGGCGATAGAAAATACCTTTTGCACACCATTGATTTTTTCTAAATCAAGAGTTAAATTTTTTATAGTTTCTAAATTTTCTTTAGCAAAAATATCTTTATCTTTAGGAGCAAAAGCAAGCATTAAAAAATTATCATTGCCATAACGTGCTGAAACTTCTCTATATAGTTTCAAACCCTCATCATGCTCTAAAAGCAAGCTTTCAGCACTTGCATCAACACTTAAATTTTTAGCAAAAAAACTAAAAAATATACAAAAGATTAAAGTAATTCCCAAAGTTAGCTTTGGGAAATTAAGAAAGATTTTTAAAATTTTACTTAGCATTATTTAGAAAAATCAACACTAGAAAGCTTTTCAAGCAAGGTTTTAAAATCGCCATTTTGCAAGACATCTTTAAATTGTGAGCGATAAGTTTGTATGATACTTATGCCAAAAATATCTACATCATAAATTTGCCAATCATTATTTTTATCATAAAATTTAAAAATTACAAAATTTTCTTTGCCATCTACTATCATAGAAGTTTTCAAAAAAGCTCTTTTGTTTTTTTCTTCTAAATTAATCACTTTTAATTTTTGAGAATCATACAAAGCAAGCTTATCTGTGAAACTTTTTTTAAGGTTTTTTTCAAAAGCTTTGTTAAATTCATTTTTTTCATTTTCACTTAATTTTTCATATCTTGTAGAAAGACTAAGTTTGGCCATAAGCTCATAATCAAAAACACCATCAAATAAAGCAAAGATTTTTTCCGCCGCTTTAGCTTTATCATTTTTATTTTGATCTAAAATTTTTAAGCTCTCATCAATTTTTTCTTGCATAGTTTTAGAAATATCTTGCAAATTTAAAGCGAATGCAAATACTACACTAAAAAGTAAAACTATGATTTTTTTCATTTATTCTCCTTATTTGATGAGTTCTTGGCGTCTTTGTTCATACGCATCGCGTATAAAAGTATAATAATCTACACTATTTTGGTAAATATCATCTATTTTTTCATACTCAAAACTTAATTCATTTAATTTTAATGCAGCATTTACGCCTGCTCCAACCCAAAGACTCTCAATATATCCCTCAGGCACCATAAACCAATTTACAGGTAAAGCTAAAGCATCTCTTACATTATAAGGACCTAAAAGTGGAAGCACTAGGTGTGGTCCACTACCTACTCCCCATTTGCCCAAAGTCGTTCCAAAATCAGCCTCATAACTTTTTAAAGGAGTTTTGCTCGCACTATCTAACAAACCAAATCCAAAAATCACATTCACACAAAATCTTCCAAATTCCTCGCCAGCTTTTCTAAATTCTAAACTTAAAAGGTGATTGATAAATCTAAAAGGTGATCTTGTGGTATCAAAAGCATTTTTTACCCCTGTTCTTATAAAACTTGGAGTAACACTTTTGTAAGAAAGTGCAACCGGTCTTAAAAAATAAGTATAAAGATCATAATTAAATTTACTTATAGCTTTATTATAGCTGTAAAAGCTATCTTTGACTTCTTTTTTTTGATATTCTTGTTCAAAATCTTCAAAGTCATTGGCTAAAATCAAAGTATTAAAAAATAAACACAAACTTAGTATGTATTTTAACAAGTTTTTCCTTTTAAAATTTCACAAATTGAAATCGTAAATTATACAAAAATTAAAATAAATTTTTACATTAAAATGCTTTTAAAATATTCTTTAAAAAGATTAAAAATTTTTATTTACCTATAAAATAAGTCTTAGAAAATATGCAAAAAATACAAATTTATTTTTGCTTTTAAAAATAAGCTATAATTTTTTCAAAATTTACTACTAAAAGGATAAAAAATGAAAAAAATTTTCACCCTGCTTTTTTTGTGTATTTTTGGCTATGGCGCTGATGTAAATATCGCTGCAGCTGCAAATGTAGCTTATGCTTTTAAAGCCTTGCAAAAAGAATTTCAAAAAGAAAACCCTGATATTAGTATCAATGTAAGCTTAGGCGCTAGTGGAAATTTAGTTTCACAAATCAAAAATGGAGCGCCATTTGATATATTTATGGCTGCAAATATGAAATTTGCACAAAGCTTGTATGATGATAATTTTGCTAGTACAAAACCTGTTATTTATGCTCAAGGAGCTTTAGCTTTACTCAGTGTTAGAATGGATTTAAGCAAAGGCTTAGACACACTTAAAGAAGAAAAAGTCAAAATCATCACCATAGCTAATCCCAAAGCTGCTCCTTATGGTCAAGCTAGTATAGAAACTTTACAAAATGCTAAAATTTATGAGCAAACAAAAGCTAAAATTATCGAAGCAAAATCCATAGGAGAAGCACTTACTCAAACACTAAAAGCAGCCGATGTGGGTTTTATAGCAGCAAGTGCTTTATATGAAGATACACTAAAATCTTATAAACTCCAAGAAGGAAAAAATTATATTTTAATCAATCCAAAACTTTATGAGCCAATCAATCAAGGTATTATCATCACTTCTTATGGTAAAGATAATGCCAAAGCTAAGAAATTTTATGATTTTATTTTAAGCAAAAAGGCTAAGGAAATTTTCAAAGCTTATGGCTATAATATCCCATGATTAAAGCTAAAATAAATACTATAAAAAATCATGAAAATATAAACTGGGTAGAATTTCTTATAAATAAACATAAATTATATATGCTTGCTTTAGAACTTGATGAAAAAGCAAGCATTGATCAAGAAGTTTTACTTGCTTTTAAAAGTAGCGAATGCTTACTTAGTAAAAAAAATTTAGAAAACTCATTTTTAAATACCTTTTATGCAAAAATCATTGATATTTTTCAAGGACAAATCATCACTATCATAAGATTAGAAAATGAAATTTGCACTTTCGAAGCTCAAATTAGCACCCATGAGTTTTTAGAGCAAGACTATCAAAAAAATGATTTTGTATTTGCTTATGTACATCCTAGCGCTTTATTTATCAAAGAGTATTTATGCTAAAACTTGACTTTGAAAAAATCTTTAAAAATAAAGAAAAAGAATTTAAACTTAAGGTTAAATTTGAAGTTAAAGAAGGAGAATTTTGTGCTATTTTTGGAAAAAGTGGTAGTGGTAAAACTACGCTTTTGAGAATTTTAGCAGGTTTTGAAAAAGCACAAGGAATTTGCACTTTTAATAATACTGTATTTTTTGATGATAAAAACTTTCTAAGTCCACAAAAAAGAAAACTTGGCTTTGTTTTTCAAGATTATGCTTTATTTGAAAATATGAATGTAGAGCAAAACTTACTTTTTGCCAAAAAAGATCTAAAATTTGCTAATGAACTTTTAGAACTTTTAGATTTAAGCAAACACAAAAAAAGTCATATTTTAGAACTAAGTGGAGGACAAAAACAACGCGTAGCTTTAGCAAGAGCCATTATGCAAAAACCCAAACTTTTACTTTTAGATGAGCCATTTAGCGCCTTAGATAATGAGATAAAACTGCATTTACATGATTATCTTTTAAATATACATAAAACTTATAAAATCACTACTATTTTAATCAGTCATGATGTAAGTGAAGTTTATAAACTGGCTAATAAAGTCATCATTTTAGAAAATGGAACTATCATCAAAGAAGGCTCGCCTAATGAAGTTTTTTTAAAGACGCAAGGCTCACAAAAATTTGCCATAAAAGCACGCATTTTAAAACTACAAAAGCAAGATAGCATATTTATAGCCATACTTGCCATAGGTAATCAAATCAGCCAAGTAGCACTAAGCCCTTTAGAAGCTAAAGATTTTAAAGAAAATGATGAAGTACTTTTGAGCCAAAAAGCTTTTGCGCTAAATTTAACTAAGATATAAAAAACAATGCTAAAATAAGATAAATTATTACAGGGTTATAAATGACTTATGGATTTTTTATCTTAAAATTTTATACTAGCTTATGGACAAAATGGAAGATAAAAACTGCATATGGTTATTTTTTCTACGCCATAGCTCCACCTTTTATCCTTTTGTAGTTTCATTTTTAATTAATTTAAAAGGATATAAAATGCATTGGTTAGTATTAGCAATTAGCATAATTTTTGAAGTAATTGCAACAAGCTCGATGAAGTATGCAAGCATAAGTAAAAATAATCTTTATTTAATCGTTTTTGCGGTGTTTTTTTCATTTTCTTTAGCAGGTTTGTTTTATGCTTTGAAAAAAATTGATTTAAGCATAGCTTATGCAACTTGGGCAGGTTGTGGTTTGGCACTTGTTAGCGTGGTGGGATTTTTAATCTTTAAAGAAGCAATAACCATTAATAAAATCATTTTTATTATTTTAATCATCACTGGAGTAGTGGGATTAAAACTTAGTGCTTAAGCCTTTTGGCTTAAAGCACATTCATACTTTGTATCATTACTTTTGCTTTACATTCAGCACAGCAATATAGTGTTTTTATCTTAGCTTCATCACCCATAAATCTTGGCTTCATAATGCTAGCGATTTTTTCAATGGCCTTTTTAGTAGCAAATTCTTTCCCACATTCTACACAAGCAAAAAGTTCATCTTGAGCTAAAACCATAAAAGAAAAATACTCTTTTTCTAAATCTATCCCACTTCTTTGAAGCATTAAAGTATCTTTTTCAGCACAACTTGCCTCACAATATCCACAGGTAGTACATAAGCTTGCATTAAATTTCAAAGAATTATCCTTAGCATCAGCCACTAAAGCTCCTACATTACAAGCTCCCACACAAGAAAGACATAAGGTACAGGTATCTGTATTGATAGTGATTTTTCCATAGCGTATCCATTCTTTACTTGGGATATTGCCTAAATTTTCTTCCTTTATAAGCTCTCTTAATCTTATAGCAAAATCTTCTCTTTTTAAAAGCGCAGGATTATAAGATATAAATTTAAGATTTTCTATAAAATGTGCTTGATTTATAGCCTCCAAAAGTTCTTTTTCATCTTTAGCTAGAAAAATTGCATTTTGTTTAAATTTTCTTTGAAAAATTTCATTCATCAAAGCTATCACTTCTAAAGCACCTTGTGATAAGCCATCGCTATAAAAAACCACACTCGCACCACTTGTTTGAAGCATAGCTAAAAAATGTGCTTGATCAAGATAGTTTTCACCTTTAATCATAAAAGGCATTACATCTTCTTTTAAAGTGATATTTAAATTTTCTATAGACATTTTTTCAGGGATGATTAAAATAATTTTATCTTCATAAAATTTTAAAATTTCATAAAAGCTATTGCGTGGCATAGGTGCATAATCAAGTGCCCCACTAGGACAAATTCCTACACAATCACCACAGCTTAAACAATCCACATGAGAAAATTCTAATTTTCTTTGCTCATCATCTTTTAAAATAGCCACACTAGGACAAATTTCAGCACATTTTCCACAATGAATACTTCTTCTTTCATAGTATTGACAAATGCTATCATCATAACTAATATAATTTCTAAATTTATATTTTGGAGAATTAGAATTTAAAAGTTTTATAAGTTCTTCTTGACCTAAAGTAGTTAAATCATAACAACCGCTTTGTTGATCAAAACTTTCTTTTTTTACATCATATAAGAAAAAATCACAATCAATCTCTACTTGCTCATTATCTTTTAAAGCTATCACGCAAAGCTCGCCCACGCAACCTAAAACACCCAAGCATTGCTCATTACTTAGTTTTAAAACCTTGTATTCTTGTTTTTTTAAACTTTCTATAAGCTCATTTTGATCCTCATTGCTTACAATAATTACATTTTTACCCACTTCTTTGGTGTATTCTAAATCAAGTCCCAAATCATAAACTTTAGATCTAATCTTATATAAGGACTCAATAGTTTTGGCTTTTTTAAGCACATCATCTTGTGAATTTTTAAGATAAAAATTAATCTCAGGCGCATAAACTTCAGGGTTTAAAAGCTTTGAATTTCCTATAAAAACTTCTTCATTACAGGCTTTTTGAACTATGCTAATATTATCACTTAGGGGAATTAAATCTTCATTTTCTAAAAATACAAAATCTTTCATAACACTCTCTTTTAAATTTTTTAATCTTATTATATAAATTTCATTATAAAAAAGTTATAATTTTACTAATTTATTCTTAAGGTTTAAGATGAACAAATTTAGAAATTTTCCTCCCATAAACGCACTTATAAACGATGAAAACTTGGCTAATTACCCTTTGTATTTAAGATCTCATTTTGCAAAAATAGTTGTTTCAAATTGTAAAAAAGAACTAAGTAAAAATGAAAATTTAAATTTTAGCTTGCAAGATTTACTAAGTAAAATTACTCAAAGCATTGATAAGTTTTTAAATATGCAAAGTCAAAGTTTGATCAATGCTACTGGAGTTATCATACATACCAATCTTGGTCGTAGCATTATTGATGAGAGTATTTTTGAAAGAACTAAAGAAATCATCTGCTCTTATTCAAATTTAGAGTTTAACATGCAAAGTGGCAAAAGAGGCTCAAGGTATGACGCACTTAGTGCGAATTTAAAAATATTATTTGATTGTGAAGATTGCTTGGTTGTTAATAATAACGCTTCGGCTGTATTTTTGATCTTAAACACCTTAGCAAAAAATAAAGAAGTTATTACTTCAAGAAGTGAGCTGGTTGAGATTGGAGGAAATTTTAGAATTCCTGAAGTTATGCTAGCAGCTGGTGTTAAGCTAAAAGAAATAGGCACGACTAATAAAACTCATTTATATGATTATGAAAAAGCTATCAATGAAAATACTAAGATGATTTTAAAAACTCATCGTTCTAATTTTGCTTTTAAAGGATTTTTTGAAGAAGTAAGTTTAGATGAAATTCATGCTTTGACAAAAAAGAAAAAACTCATATCTTATTATGATTTGGGTGCTGGCTGGTGTGAAAAGATTAATAAACAACTTAGTAAAAATGAGCCAAGTGTAAAAGAGCTTTTAAAACATTGTGATATTTTAAGTTTTAGTGGTGACAAGCTTTTTGGTTCTACTCAAGCAGGCATTATACTTGGAAAGAAAAAATACATTCAACAACTAAAGAAAAATCAACTTCTAAGAATGCTAAGGGTTGATAAAATCACTTTAGCTTTTTTAAATGAAACTACCAAAGCATACCTAGAAAAAGAATATGAAAAAATCCCCACACTAAAACTTTTAAATGATGATTTAAAAACCATAGAAAAAAAGGCTCTTTTTGTCAAAGAAAAAATTCCTATAAAATGTGAATTAAAAACTTCTAAAAGTTTAGTAGGCGGTGGCTCTATGCCTGATAAAAGTTTAGATACTTTTGTGCTAAGTTTTAATGAAAAAGCTTTGCTTTTACAAGAAAAATTTAGAAAAAAAGGTGTGATTGGCCGTGTTGAAAATGGGTATGTTGTGCTAGATTTTAGAAGTATTTTAGAAAAAGATTTAAACCGTTTAATCCACGCTATCAAAGAGGTATTTCATGCATAGTATTATCATAGGCACTGCTGGACATATTGATCATGGTAAAACTTCACTTATTAAAGCTTTAAATGGTTTTGAAGGTGATAATTTAAAAGAAGAGCAAGAAAAAGGCATTACGATTAATCTTAGCTTTTCAAATTTAAAAAGTGAAAATTTAAATATTGCTTTTATTGATGTGCCTGGACATGAAAGTTTAATTAAAACTATGATAAGTGGTGCTTTTGGCTTTAGAGTATGTATGTTTGTCATAGATATAAATGAGGGTTTAAAGGCTCAAAGTATAGAGCATTTAAGGGTTTTGGAATTTTTAGGCGTAAAAGATGTGGTGCTTATTTTGAGTAAGGTTGATTTATGCAAGGATTTATCGCAAAAGCAAGCAGAGCTTTTAAAAGAATTAAAAGCTTTTAAAATCAATATCTTAAAAGTTTTTCCAACTAGTATTTATGATGAGCAAAGTATATTAAATTTAAAAAACTATCTGCTTAGTTTAAAGCCTAAAGAAAATGATGAAAATTTGATTTTTAGATACTACATTGATAGAGTTTTTTCTCTAAAAGGTATAGGAACGGTAGTAACAGGAAACTTAAATGAAGGAAAAATCAGCAAAAATGAAAAAATATTTTGCCTTGAAAATCAAAAAGATATCATTGTAAAAAATATACAAATTCATGAAGAAAATGTTTTAGAAGCAAAAGCTTATAATAGAGTTGCTTTGAGTTTAAATTGTGATTATCATGAGTTAAAAAAAGGCTATGTATTAAGTAAAAAAGGTGTTTTTAAAAGCTTTAAAAGTATCGATGGGGTTGTTTTTAATACAGAGATTAAACACGGAAGCATTTTAGAATTTTGTAGTGGCTCAAAAAAGCTTAATGCAAAAATTAGTGTAATCAAAGAATTTGAAGATAAAACTTATATTAGCTTAGAGTTTGATAAAAGCCTACCTTTGTGTTTTGATGATAAATTTATCTTGCTTGAAAATGGGCGTATTAAAAGTGGTGGCGTGGTGTTAAATGCGGTAAGCGAGCCTTTAAAAAAAGATATAAAAGCTAAGTATTTAACACTTTTAGAACAAAAAGATTTTAAAAAAGTATTTGAGTTTTTAAAACAAACTCACAAACTTGGCTTTGGCTTGCTTTCAAGCTATCAACGCTTTAAACTCACTCATGAACAAGCTTTAAACTTAGCAAAAAGCTTAGATCATGTTTTTGTTGATGAGCAGGCTTTAAATGTATATGATTTAAATGCTATGCAAACTTTGAAAGAATTTATTGATTTTATTTTCTCTAAAAATCCTTATGCTTTAATCTCGCCTCATTCTATCGCCTTAAGGCTTAGCTGGGCGAGTGAGAGCTTTTGTGCTTATGTACTCAAGCAAATGCAAGAAAAATTAGATTTTAAAGACGGCATATGGTTTTTAAAAGGACAAAATTTTGAAAAATTGCAAGAAAAGGCTCATTGTGAGCTTTATGAAATTTTAAAAAAAGAAGGTATAAAACCTACCGCACCTTACAATCTTTATGAATATTTAGAGCTTGATAGGAAAAATGGAGATCTTATCTTAAAAAAACTCACCAAAGAAAACAAAGTCAAAAGATTAGCGCATAATCTTTTTATAGAAAAAAATGCCCTTGAAAATCTAATGCAAGAGTTTTTAAAGCTTTTACAAAATTATCATTTAGATGTCGCTTTTGTAAAAAATCATTTTCAAATTTCAAGAAAATACGCCATAGCTTACTTAGAATACCTTGATAAAAACTATCCTCAAGTGATAAAAATCGAGGAAAAAAGAATGCTAAAAGTCTAAGTGTTAAAATTTACATTTTATAATGATAAAAATTTAAATTAAAGGAAAAAAATGAAAAAATCTCTAGCTCTTTTGACTCTTGCTAGCTCTTTATTTGCTGCAAGTAATGAAGAAATTATTAATTTTTTTAAGAAAAATCCAAATTTATCAAATGCAAATATTAGTGTTTCTAGTAGAGAAAAAATTCCTGATACTAACTTTGAAGCCGTGATAGTTAATTTTGAAATTAGTGGTAAAAATTTCCAAGAAATCGTTTTCACTCAAGATAATATCATCACAACCGAAGTAATTGATGTAAAAAAAGGTGAGTTTTATTCTCAAGTTTATCAAGCAAAACTCATGGAAAAACAACAAGCTGAATTTTCAAAAAAAGCTCTAGTAGAACTTAAAAAAGAAAAAATGTTTGTTTCTTTAGGTGATAAAAATAAACCTTTGCTTTATGTTTTTAGCGATCCTGAATGTCCATACTGTAGAATGCATTTAGATAAAATAGAAGAAACACTAAAAACTCATCAAGTTAAATTTATCTTAACCCCTATCCATGATACAAGCGCATTTGAAAAATCTGCATTAATCTATAAAGAAAGCAAAAATGCTAAAGATGATGCACAAAAAATCGCTATCATGAAAAAATACTATGATAAAGATATAAAAGATTATAAAAAGCCTAGTGAAGCTGAAGTTAAAGCAGTAAGAGAAACTTTTGCAAAATACTCTAAACTTGGTCTTCGTGCCGTACCAACCATAATCGATGCTCAAAAATAATCTTTTCTTGCTTGTGCTTGCACTGTTTTTAAGTGCTTGCACAGGCCCTATGCAAACTTTTATCCAAACAAATAATGAGGGTATTTTCCTACATGCTAATAAAAATCAAAGTTTTTCTTTACACATCAATAATCCTTCAAAATTAAACACAAATTTAGAAGCCAAACTCACTCAAAAATTACAAAATTTGGGATTGGTTTTAGATAATACTCAAAGTGATTATAAAATCTATCTCAATATAGTAGATTTTAAGAAATTTTCTTACGCACAAAGACTAATTGCTTCTAATGCGAGATTTTTTTATAATGACTTTGATAAAATAGATGATGTTTTTGAAATGGAAGTAGAAAATTATTATCTTTTGCAAGTTAATTTACAAATTAGCTCCAAAAACTCTACTCAAAGCACCTCGCTTTTAGCAAGAACTGCTTATCTTAGCAATATAGATAGAGCCAAAGAATCTTTAGAAGAAAAAATTGCTAATCAAATAACAAGCTTTTTTTATATGCATTAAAGATGGCATTTAAGCCATCTTTTTAAATATAACCATGATCAATCATCGCATCAGCTACTTTTTTAAAGCCTGCTATGTTTGAACCTACTACTAAATTTCCTTCATGATTATAAGCTTTTGCACACTCGTATGAGTTTTCAAAAATATTTTTCATAATCTTATGCAATTTTGCATCAACTTCATCAAAACTCCATTGACACATACTTGCGTTTTGTTGCATTTCAAGTTGAGAAGTCGCTACCCCGCCTGCATTTGCAGCCTTAGCTGGAGCAAATAAAAAGTCTTTTTGATTTAGCATAAAATCAATCGCTTCAAGTGTGCTTGGCATATTAGCTCCCTCTGCTACCATACGACAACCATTGTGATATAAGGTTTTAATATCTTCTAAATTTAACTCATTTTGCGTAGCACTTGGAAAAGCTATATCACAAGGTATACTCCATACTCCATTACAACCTTGTTTATACGCACTTTTTGGAGTAAAAATTGCACCTTTTTTAAGCGCTGCATAATCACTCACTCTAGCTCTTTTTACTTCTTTAATTTCTTTTAATAAATCTAAATCTATTCCATCTTTATCATAAACAAATCCATCACTATCGCTTATTGTGATTGCTTTTGCGCCAAGTTGGTGTAATTTTTCTATGGTATAAATTGCCACATTTCCACTACCTGAGACTGCACACTCTTTTCCTTCTAATGCATTGCTATATTTTGCTAGCATTTCTTGAGTAAAATACACGCAGCCATATCCTGTTGCTTCTGTTCTTGCTAAACTTCCACCCCATGGAATTTTCTTTCCCGTTAAAGTTCCATCAAAATTAGAGCTAATTTTCTTATAAGCTCCAAACATATATCCAATTTCCCTAGCACCAACCCCTATATCACCCGCTGGCACATCAGTGCTTGCACCTATGATTTTTGAAAGTTCAGCCATAAAAGCTTGACAAAAACGCATAATTTCTGCTTCACTTTTACCCTTAGGGTCAAAATTTGCTCCACCTTTAGCACCGCCTATCATCAACCCTGTTAAAGAATTTTTAAAAATTTGCTCAAAACCTAAAAATTTTAAAACATCCAAATTTACACTAGGATGAAATCTAAGTCCACCTTTATAAGGACCTAAACTAGAATTAAACTGCACTCTATAGCCAAAATGTGTTTGAGCTTTACCTGCATCATTGATATATACAACTCTAAATATAGTTGTTTTTTCAGGCATTACAATACGCTCTAATATTGCATGATCTTGATAAGTTTTGTTAGATTCAAGTAAAGGTTCTAAAGAATTTAATACCTCAGTTGCTGCTTGAAAAAAGATAGGTTGTCTTGGGGAAATTGTTTGAATTTTTTCTAAAGTTTCGTTGATATATTGTTTAGCCATACTCATAAATTGTCCTTTTTATAGTATCTTGCTGTTTGTTTTAGCTAAAAATTTTTTTAGCGCCATTTGCTCCTTTGTTCCTATTTTGTAATAAATTAGCTTTAAGTATGCGCTAATTTCCTTTTGAGAAAGATTTCTTGATTTAGAATAATCTAGCAAAATATATTGTGGGATGAAAATTTTACTTTTTGTGAAATTTTTCATCATTTTTTTATAAATAGAAAAATTTTTAACACAAGAAAAACGTGCAAAAACAAAAGGAAGTTTTGTCTTTTTATACCATAATTCACACAAATCAATATAATCTTTTGGATTTTGCAAATAAAGTTTTAAAGCCTTATCACCGATGATAACCTCCCCTTTTTGCTTTAAAACTTTTGCAAGAGCATTAGAAGTTGCAGAACTTGCATCTTCTTTGCTTTGAGAATGTTTTTTTACTAAAACGCTTTTTACCTTTTTGCTTGCGCAAATTCCCACATTTAAGGTTTTGTATTTTTTTCTACGACTTTCAATACTTGAAATAATCGCTGCGTCAATGCGTCTAAAATACAAATGGCGATTTAGCTTACTAGGAACCCCTTTTTTGTATTCTGTAGTTTGCTTAACATAGCTAGGAAAAGCTGTTTTTTTAAGATAGATATGCAAAGGGAGTAAATTAAGATAATCTATCTTTCCAAAAACCATCTTAGCCTTTCTATGATTAAGTATTAGTATCCTATAAAAAAATATCTTAAATATAAATTAATTTAATTAAAAATATAATCAATACTAAAATTTATATCAAAATTTAACATTTATTGTAAAAAATTATTTTGTAATCTTAGATTATTAAGTAAAAAATTAAAATAATAGAAAAGTCAAATTGAAAGATTGAAAATAAAAATTAAGTTTTATTCAAAAAAATATTTTAAATAAAACTTAATCTATAAAAACTATTGTAAGCTTACTAGATATTTTTGATAGTCAAATTCTTTTACTAAAGCCACTCCATCTTCAACTGCAGCTTTTGCCACAGCAGCACTAACTACAGCTTTTACCCTGCTATCAAATGGTTTTGGTATCACATAATCTCTACCAAAGCTAAGCTCTTCTACTCCATAAGCTTGTTTTACCTCATCAGTTACCTCAAGCTTAGCTAAATCAGCCAAAGCTTTAGCAGCAGCTACTTTCATATTTTCAGTGATTTTAGTCGCTTTTACATCTAAGGCTCCTCTAAAAATAAAAGGAAAACCTAAAACATTGTTAATTTGATTTGGATAATCACTTCTACCTGTTCCAACTATAGCATCATTTCTAACCCTTTTAACATCTTCAGGCATTACTTCAGGCACAGGATTAGCTAATGCAAAAATCACAGGATCTTTAGCCATACTTAAAATCATCTCATCATCTAAAATCTTAGGTGCACTCAAACCCAAAAACACATCAGCACCCTTTAAAGCCTCTCTTAAAGTGCTATCTTTAGTATCGCTCACAAATTCTAGTTTGTATTTATTTAAATCATCTCTTTGAGTATTAATCACACCTTTGCTATCTACTAAAACGATATTTTTAACCCCTAAATTTCTATACATTTTAGCACTTGCAATACCCGCTGCACCTGCACCACTTACTACTACTTTAATATCTTCAAATTTTTTACCACTAATTTCCATAGCATTCATTAATCCTGCTGTAGAAATGATCGCTGTACCGTGTTGATCATCATGCATTACAGGAATTCCAAGATCTTGTAAAGCAGCTTCTATTTCAAAGCATTTTGGCGCAGATATATCTTCTAAATTAATCCCTCCAAAAGTAGGTGCTATAGCTTTACAAAAGGTAACAATTTCATCTACACTATGAGCATTAATTTCTAAATCATAAGCATTAACATTAGCAAATTTTTTAAACAAACAAGCCTTTCCTTCCATCACAGGCTTACTTGCACTTGCTCCTATATTGCCAAGTCCCAAAACCGCACTACCATCACTTACTATGGCAACTAAATTAGCTTTATTAGTGTATTTATAAGCCAAAGTTTCATCTTTTGCTATCTCAACACAAGGTTCAGCAACCCCTGGAGAATAAGCTAAAGATAAATCATGCGCACTATCCATAGGCTTTCTAGCAACAATATCTACTTTACCCCCTAAGTGGTATTCTAAAGCCTCTTCTTTTAAATTCATTATTTCCCCTTCATGTAAGTTAGTAAATTTTCTATTCTAAGCTTAGCTTTTTGCACTCCTAAAAATTCTAATACTTCAAATATACTAGGACTTACCGAGATTCCAGTGAGTGCAATGCGTATGGCTTGAGCTAGATCTTTTAACTTAAGATTATTTTCTTCTAAGAATTGATTAGTTAATTCTTCAAATTCGCAAGCATTTTTTTGCTCATTTAAAACCATAGCGTATTTTTCCAAATAAGTTAAATTTGTTACATTAAGAAATTTATCTACAGCCTTTTGATCGTATTCTTTTGGGTCATTTAGTAACACTTTAGCCCCATTAATGATATCATGCAAGGTTTTAGCTCTCTCTCTTAACATATCTAGTAAAAATCCCGCTTTTTCATACTGACTTAAATCAAAACCTAAATCTTTTAATTGTCTATTGATTTCTTCAAAAGGTAAAGTTTTAATATAATGAGCATTAAGCCATTCTAGCTTTTTAAAATTATAGCAAGAAGCACTTTTATTAATATGATTTGGATCAAAAAGCTCTTGCATGCTTTCTAAAGAAAAAATCTCATCATCGCCATGACTCCAACCAAGACGCACTAAGAAATTTAGCAGGGCTTGAGGTAAAATCCCCATATTTTTATACTCCATCACATCAGTTGCTCCATGACGCTTAGAAAGTTTTTTACCATCTTCACCATGTATCATAGCCACATGATAAAATTTAGGAATTTTAAAGCCTAGTGCCTCATAAAGAACGATTTGTTTTGGGGTATTTGATAAATGATCATCCCCTCTTATAACATCACTCACACCCATTAGCGCATCATCAATTACAACAGTTAAATTATAAATTGGGCTGCCATCGCTTCTTGCAATTACAAAATCATCTAAAATATCTTCAGCCTTAAAACTAACCTCGCCTTTAATACCATCTATAAATTTAATCTCTCCACTTTGTGGTGCTTTTATACGCACCACAGGCTCAATACCACTTGGGGGAGTTCCTTTAAAATCTCTATATCTACCATCGTATTTTGGGCGCTCTTTGGCTGCCTCTTGCTTAGCTCTTAACTCATCAAGCTCTTCTTTGCTCATATAACAATAATAAGCCTTACCCTCATCTAATAATTTTTGAATGTATTTTTTATAAATTTCAAATCTTTGGGATTGATACTCAATCGTCCCATCATAATCAAGCCCACACCATTTAAATGCTTCTATAATAGCTTGTGTAGCTTCTTGTGAATTTCTTTTTAAATCCGTATCTTCAATACGCAATAAAAATTTACCCTTATTTTTTCTTGCATAAAGATAATTATATAAAGCCGTTCTAAGCCCTCCTATGTGCAAATATCCTGTTGGAGAAGGAGCAAAACGCGTTGTGATTTCTTGCATATTTTTACCTTTTTTAAATTTTTATTGTTATAATGCTATATTTACACTTAAATAAAGGTTTTATATGAGAAAATTTTTAATATCTTGTTGTTTTGCTGCAAATATTTTATATGCTCAAACCCTTGGTGGCGTAGCAATGGTAGTAGAAAATCAACCTATTACTCTTTATGATATAGAACAAACCATGAAAGAATTAAAAACTAATGATAAACAAAAGGCTATAGCATTTTTAGTAGATGATAAAGTTCAACAAAGTGAAGCTAAAAAGTTAGGAATTTATGTAAGTACTTTTGAGCTTAATGAAAAATTAGCCCAAATAGCAAAAGGCAATAAAACCGACATTAATGGTTTGCAATCAAAGATAGAAAAAGATGGTTTAAGTTTTGAAGTTTTTAAAAATAAGGTTAGAAAAGATCTTGAAAGAGAAAAGCTTTATAGAAGCATAATGCAAAATGCAAAAATCAATATCGATGATGAAACACTAAAACATTTTTATGAAAGCAATCTTGATAAATTTAGCACTTTTTCAAATATAGACTTAGTTGTTTATAATTCTACTAATCCTGAACTTTTACAACAGCTTGCACAAAATCCTATGTATAAAAATTCTCAAATTAAATCAAAAGCCATTAGTTTAAACGCAGCTAGTTTAGATCCAAGATTACTTGCTTTATTAAACAATACAAAAATAGGAGAATTTACTCCAGTATTAAATGGTGAAAATGCTTATATAGTATATTTTGTAAAAGAAAAATATGGTAAAAATCCTATCGAATTTGACTTAATCAAAGATCAAGTTAGCAATGTCTATACTCTAACTCAAAAAGAACAAGCCTTAAAAAATCATCTTGATAAAATAAGAGCAAATGCTCATATAGAAGAATTAAGATAGGTTAAAACCTATCTTAAATTAATGTCTTGAAAGATAATTTGTATCATAATTATTATTGATAAAATCTGCATTATCCATCATCGCTAAATGAAAATCTTTTGTTGTTTTTATCCCACCTACAATAAGCTCTTGCAAGGCTATTTTCATTTTAGAAATAGCTGTGTTCCTATCTTCTCCCCAAACAACTAATTTTCCAATCATAGAATCATAATAAGGAGGCACGCTATAATCTTGATAACAATGACTTTCCATTCTTACATTGCGTCCTGCTGGAGCTACGTATTTTGTGATTTTACCTGGGCAAGGTAAGAAAGTTTTGGAATCTTCAGCAGTGATTCTACATTCTATAGAATGGCCTTTAAGTTTAATTTCTTCTTGCTTTGGTAAAGGATACCCTTCTGCTACTTTAATCATAAGCTCGATAATATCTACCCCACTTACCATCTCACTCACACAATGCTCAACTTGCAAGCGCGTATTCATCTCGATAAAATAAAAATCTAAATTTTTATCCACTAAAAACTCAAAAGTTCCCGCACCCTCATAATCAATAGCCTTAGCAGCTTTAACTGCTGTTTCATGAAGTCTTGCTCTTGTTTTTTCATCTAGTAAAATTGCAGGAGATTCTTCTATAAGCTTTTGATGGCGTCTTTGCATAGAGCAATCTCTCTCACCCAAATGTATCACGTTACCAAAGCTATCTCCTATGATTTGTACTTCTATATGACGTGGATTTTGGATGTATTTTTCCATATACATAGTACCATCACCAAAAGCACTCATAGCTTCACTTTCTGCTGACCAATAAGCTTTTTCCAAATCTTTTTCATCTTCAACTACACGCATACCACGGCCACCACCGCCTGCTGCTGCTTTTAAAATCACAGGATAGCCGATTTCTTTGGCAAGTTTTTTTGCCGCTTCAACCCCACCTAAAGCTCCATCGCTTCCTGGGATTACAGGTACGCCTGCTCTTTGCATTACTTGTTTTGCTTTACTTTTATCACTCATTAGTGCCATAGCAGCTACTGAAGGGCCTATGAATTTGATGTTGTGTTTTGCACAAATTTCAACAAAATTTTGATTTTCACTTAAAAATCCATATCCTGGAAAAATCGCATCCGCTTCGCTAATTTCAGCCGCACTAATAATAGCTGGGATATTTAAATAACTTTCTGAACTTCTAGCATTTCCTATACAAATACTTGCATCAGCGTATTTTAAATACAAAGCATCTTTATCTGCAGTAGAATACACACAAATTGCTTTTTTTCCCATTTCTTTTACAGTTCTTAAAGCTCTTAATGCAATTTCTCCACGATTTGCTATTAAAACTTTTTTAATTTCCATTTTATAATTTCTCCACCACAAATAAAGGCATGCCAAATTCTACAGGCTGACCATCTGCAACTAAAACTTCTACTATTCTACAATCATATTCAGCTTCGATTTCATTCATGATTTTCATCGCTTCAATGATTGCTATAGTACTTCCTTTTTTAATAGTTTGTCCTGCTTTAGCAAAAGGTGCTGCACCTGGGCTTGGAGCTTGATAGAAAGTACCTACCATAGGACTGTTGATAGTTGGTTTATTAGAAGAGTTTGAGCTTGCTTTGGTTTCATTAACTACATTTACGTTAATTGGTTGTGGAGCTGGAGCAACAGGAGCTGGAGCTGGTAATTCACAACACATATCTCTTTCAAGTTCTATTTCAAATCCGTCTTGTTCTTTTATTTTAATCTTGCTTATATTTGCTTCTGCAAAAAGTTGCATTAGTTCTTTGATTTCTTCTTTTGTCATATATTCTCCTTATTTATAAGACTTAATTTATAATTATATATAAAAATACTAAAAATAACTTCAATTATTTATTTTTTACTTTTATTTTAAGATATAATTTAAAAATTCACTTTAATTATAAAGGACAAAAATGGGCTTAAAAGCAGATAATTGGATCAAAAAAATGGCATTAGAGCACAATATGATAGAGCCATTTTGTGAAGCAAATATAGGTAAAGGTATAGTTAGTTATGGGCTTTCAAGCTATGGATATGATATAAGAGTTGGAAGAGAATTTAAGATTTTTACTAATGTAAATTCCACTGTTGTAGATCCTAAAAATTTTGTAGAAGAAAATGTAGTAGATTTTGTAGGTGATGTATGTATAGTACCTGCAAATTCTTTCGCGCTTGCAAGAACGGTTGAGTATTTTAAAATGCCAAATGATGTTTTAGCGATTTGTCTTGGCAAAAGCACTTATGCAAGATGTGGCATTATAGTAAATGTAACTCCTTTTGAGCCAGGTTTTGAAGGACATATCACTATAGAAATTTCAAACACAACCCCCCTACCTGCTAAAATTTATGCTAATGAAGGTATAGCTCAAGTTTTATTTTTACAAGGAGATGAGCCTTGTGATGTAACATATGCTGATAAAAAAGGCAAATACCAAGCCCAAACAGGCATAACCTTACCAAGAATTTTAAAATAATTTTATTTTCAGCCGATATAAAAAATTAGTCAAGCAATAGGAAAATAAATATGTTTAATGGAAAAAGCATTTTAATCACCGGTGGTACAGGAAGTTTTGGAAAAACTTATACTAAAACTTTACTTCAAAAATACAAACCTAAAAAAATCATCATTTATTCACGCGATGAACTCAAACAATTTGAAATGGCAAGAGAATTTAATGATAATTGTATGCGTTATTTTATAGGCGATGTAAGAGATAAAGAAAGATTAAATATAGCAATGAAAGATGTTGACTTTGTCATTCATGCAGCTGCTATGAAACATGTGCCAATTGCAGAATATAATCCAATGGAATGTATAAAAACTAATATCCATGGAGCACAAAATGTAATCGATGCGTGTTTAGAAAATAATGTAGAAAAATGTATCGCCCTTTCAACCGATAAAGCATGCAATCCTATTAATTTATACGGAGCTACAAAGCTTGCAAGCGATAAGCTTTTTGTAGCAGCAAATAACATCGCAGGAAATTCTCATACCAAATTTAGCGTTACAAGATATGGCAATGTAGTGGGCTCAAGAGGCTCTGTTATACCATTTTTTAAAAAGCTAATCAATGAAGGCGCTAAAGAACTTCCTATCACAGATGAGAGAATGACAAGATTTTGGATATCTTTAGAAGATGGGGTTAATTTCGTGCTGAATAATTTTGCTTATATGCATGGAGGGGAAATTTTCGTGCCAAAAATTCCTTCTATGAAAATTGTAGATTTAGCTAAAACTATGGCTCCTAATTTAGCTCATAAAATCATAGGTATAAGAGCAGGTGAAAAACTACATGAAATTATGATTTCAAGTGATGATAGTCATCTAACTTATGAATTTGAAAATTATTATGCCATTAGTCCAAGTATTCAATTTAATAATATTAATATTGATTTTAGCATAAATGCAAAAGGGCAAAAGGGCAAAAAAGTTTCTAATGGTTTTTCTTATAGTTCAGATAATAATCCATCATGGATTAGCCAAGAAGAGCTTTTAAATATAATAAATCATACAGAGCTTGAAAAATGATAACTTATTCTCATCAAAATATCGACGAACAAGACATACAAGTAGTTTGCGAAGCTTTAAAAGATGATTTTTTAACCGGTGGAAAAAAGGTTGAAGAATTTGAACAAGCCCTTTGTGAATATGTGGGTGTAAAATATGCTTGTGTGTTAAATTCAGCTACTTCTGCTTTGCACCTTGCGTATTTATCTTTAAATGTAAAAGATAAAATTGTCTTAACAACTCCCATTACCTTTGCTGCAACTGCAAATGCTGCTTTAATGGCAGGTGCTAGGATTGAGTTTATAGATGTAAAAAGTGATGGAAATATTGATGAGAAAAAACTTGCTTTAAGATTAAGCCAAGATAGCTCTAATATAGGGGCAATTTGTGTGGTTGATTTTGCAGGAAATAGTGTAGAAATGGATGAAATCCTAGCCTTAGCCAAACAATATAATATCCCACTAATAGATGATGCAAGTCATGCCCTAGGTGCTATTTATAAAGATCAAAAAGTAGGTTCTATGGCAGATTTGAGCATATTTTCTTTTCATCCGGTTAAACCTATCACAACCTTTGAGGGTGGTGCAGTCGTTAGCAATGATAAGGAATTAATCTCAAAAATCAAGCTTTTAAGAAGTCACGGCATAGTCAAAAAAAGACTTTGGGATAGTGATATGATTGAACTAGGTTATAATTATCGTTTAAGTGATGTAGCTTGTGCTTTGGGTATAAATCAACTTAAAAAACTTGATAATATGCTAGAAAAAAGAGAATTCATCACAAGTTTTTATGATAAAGAATTTGAAAAAAATCCTTATTTTAGCACTATAAAAATCAAAGATTATAAAAAAAGCTCAAGACATTTATACCCTATTTTGCTTTTTCCTGAATTTTATTGCCAAAAAGAGATTATTTTTGAAAAATTATTAAATTTAGGCATAGGCGTACAGGTGCATTATAAGCCTACTTATGAATTTAGTTTTTATAAAAATTTATATGGAAATTTATTTTTAGAAAATGCGGATAATTTTTATAAAGCTGAACTTAGCATACCTGCTCATCAAGAAATGAGTTTAGAAGAAGCACAATTTATTAAAGATAGTTTATTTAAGATTTTAGAAGAAACTAAAAAGGCTTGTTGTGAGTAAAAGTATGTATGAGCTAGCTTGTGAGCTTTTTCCTATATGTAGAAGTATCACTGGGAAAGGCTTTAGACAAAGCTTGAAAATACTTGATGAAGCTATGGGGGGGGGTATATTAAAATTCACTCTATAGCAAGCGGAAGTAAGGTATTTGACTGGGAAGTACCTGCTGAATGGGAGATAAACGATGCTTATATCATCACTCCAGATGGAGAGAAAATTTGCGATTTTAAGCAAAATAATTTACATGTATTAAATTATAGTGAAGGCATTGATACTGAAATTTCTTTGCAGGAATTACAAAATCATTTATATTCTATAGAAGATTATGAAGATGCCATACCTTATGTAACTAGCTATTATAAAAGATGCTGGGGATTTTGCATAAAACACAAAGATAGAAAAAAATTAAAAAATGGTAATTATAAAGTATTTATAGATGCAAAACATTTTGATGGTGTTTTAAATTATGCTGATTTTATAATACCAAGTACTCAAAATTGTAAAGACGAAATTTTAATCTCTGCTTATCTTTGTCATCCATCTATGGCAAATAACGAATTAAGTGGGCCAATAGTAGCTACATTTTTAGCTAAATGGCTATTAAGTCAAAAAGAAAGAAAATACAATTATCGTTTTGTAATAATTCCTGAAACCATAGGAAGTATAGTTTATATAAACAAACATTTAAAACATTTGCAAAAATATACAAAAGCTGGCTTTGTACTATCTTGTATAGGTGATGATAATGCTTATTCTTTAGTACATTCTCCATATGAAAATACCTTAGCTGATAAAGTTGCTTTACATACTTTGAAAAATAAACAAAATTTTAAAGAATTTAACTTCTTAGATAGAGGATCTGATGAGAGGCAATATTGCTCGCCTTTAGTAAATTTACCCGTTGTTTGTATATGTAGAAGTAGATTTGGTGATTATAAACAATATCACACAAGCAAAGATGATCTAAGCTTTATAAACGAAGAAGGCTTGCAAGGTGGCTTAAAAGCCATGCAAGAAATCATCATGAATTTAGAAGTAAATGAAAATTATCAAAATACCGTATTTTGTGAACCCAATTTAGGCAAAAGAGATTTATATCATACTATCAATACTTCTTCAACCAATGATATACCAATATCATGTAATTTTTTAGCATATTGTGATGGAAAGAATGATGTTTTAGATATAGCCTCAAAACTAAATATACAAGCTTATAAATTAAAAGATTTAATAGAAAAATTAAAATTTCACGGATTAATAAAATGAAATATTTCTTAGAACATAATGATAAAAAATACTCTAATATTGACTTAATAGAAGCTTTTAAAAAACTTGGCATCAAAAAAGGCGATATTTTGTGTGTACATACTGAACTTTTTAATTTTGGCACACCCTTACTTCCTAGAAATGAATTTTTACAAACTATATTAGATTGTTTTTTTGAAGTTATAGATAAAGAAGGTACTTTAATCATGCCTACATTTACCTATAGTTTTTGCAAAAATGAAGTTTATGATAAATTAAATTCTCCTACAAAAATGGGTGCTTTAAATGAATATTTTCGCAAACAAGTAGGAGTAAAACGCACCAATGATCCTATATTTTCTTTTGTTATAAAAGGAGCTAAAGAAGAATTGTTTTTAAAAGACACTACAAGTTGTTTTGGAGAAAATTGTGTATATGATGTTTTAACACAAGAAGGTGGGAAATATATACTTTTTGGAAGCACTACAGGACACACTCTAACTCATTATATCGAAGAAGAATATCAAGTAGATTACAGATATTTTAAAGATTTTTACGGAAAAATAATAGATGAGCAAAACAGAATGCATGATAAAAAAATAAAATTTTATGTTAGACATTTAGATAAAAAATCTTTACCAAATGTCGATAATATAAACTATATTACTAAAAAAACAAAAAATTTTATATACGAAAATTTTGGTGGTGCAACTATATGTTTATTTCATACAAAAGAATATAAAGAAGCGATAAAAAATGCTCTTGATGAAGATAAAAATATTTTTATATTGCAGGATTAATCATGGAAAATAAATTTTATGAAATTTTAGAAAATATACTAGAAGCAAAAGTTGATGAAAACTCAAATTTAAACATGCAAAATTGTAAAAATTGGACTTCTTTAAACCATATTGATATAATCATGAGTTTAGAAGAAGAATTTGAAATCAAATTTAGCAAAGATGAATTAAGTCAGCTAAAATCACAAAATGAGCTTTTGCAAGCTATCAAATCAAAGGTAAAAAATGAAAAATATTAAAAACTTATTTGAGTTAATAGCTATAAAAAATCCAATTCACGCAAAATATTTAAATAAAATCAGTATAACAAATGAAGATAAAATAGAATTTGAAAATCTCATTACATATTATCTTCAAAATAATATTTCTTTACAAGAGCAGTGCGAATGCTATTTAACTATACTTAATGACACTTTAGAAGAAACAAAATATTTCATAGAAAATAACTCATACAGATATAAAAGTTTTGAAGAAGTAAAAGATAAAGTCTATTTTAATGAAACTTATATGAAAAAATACATGATAGGGCTTGCACTTTCATCTTATATTTGGATTGCTCATATAAAAGTTAGAAAGTATTTTGAAAATTATCTTCAATCAAAAAGCAAACATGGTAATTATTTTGAAATAGGTCCAGGACATGGAGAATTTTTTACTAAAGCTGTTAAAAGTTTAAAATTTAATTATTATTTAGGTTTAGATTTGTCCCCTACTAGTTGTGAATTGACAAAAAATATGGTGGAAAATCAAGTTAAAAATTTAATTAATAATTGTGAATTTTTATGTAAAGATTTTTTTCAATTTCAATTTCACAAAAAGGCTGATTTAATAGTAATTGGAGAAGTTTTAGAACATGTTGAGCAACCTTTAGAATTTTTAAAAAGAGCAAAAGACTTATTAAGTGATGAAGGTGAAATTTTCGCAACCATACCTATCAACGCACCTGCAATTGATCATATATACTTATTTACACATCCAAATGAAATTTTTGAAATGGCAAAAGAAGCAAATTTAAAAATAAAACAATATGAATGTTTTATGGCAAATGACTATTCTTTAGAAAAAGCTTTAAAATTTAAAAATGCTATAACTATGGCTGTGGTATTTGAAAAATGAATTTAAATTTACCAATCCACCATATAGGTGTAGCATGTAAATCTTTAGAAAAAGAAAGAAAAATATTTGAAAAGCTAGGTTTTATTAAAGAAGCTGAATTTATAGACGAACAACAGGGAGTAAAAGGGGAATTTATTATTCCAAAAAACAACTTACTTCCTCAATATCGCTTTGAACTTTTGTCAAATCTAAATGAAAAAGGTGTATTAGATAGCTATTTGAAAAATAAAACTAAAATGTATCATATAGCTTATGAAAGCAAAAATATAGAGCAAGATTTATCTTTACTTTTAAATGATGGTTTGATAGTTGTTGATATAATGAAAGCAAGTTATTTTGCAAAACTTTGCTTTGTGATGATGAGTAATAATTTATTGATAGAATTGGTAGAGCTAAAATGAATCTTTTTTCACCAAGTTTAAAAAGAAATGATCTCATAAAACTTAGCAAGGAAAATCATTATAAAAAAATTGCTATTAATGTTTTTAGAAATCACTCTTTTGAAGTGATTTCAAGCATACTAAATGCATTTTTAGCCTTTAGTAAATTAAAGGCTGAATTTAAAATAAGCTCTTATGATGATAGTTTAAGTTATGATAATTTTCAAAAAGTAGATTTAAACATCATATTTATAGATTTAAACAATTATAAAAAAAATGTAGATGATTTTATCAAAGAAAAAATACAAGAACTATCAAGCATTAGCAACGCTCCTATCATCACACTTTTACTTGGTAATACAAGCTTAAAAGAATATAGTATTTGCAAAATACTAAAGCCCTTTTTAGATGAAAATCTCATCATAGATGATAGTAATTTTGAAATAAATGCAAGCAGACTTAGTAATAAAGCTTGTTTAAAATTAGCCCAATTTCTAGGACTAAAAATCCTACCTAGCTTCTTACAACCAACTTTAAAAGCAATCATCATAGATCTTGATAATACCTTATACCAAGGAATTTTAGGCGAAGATGGCATTGAAAATCTTACTTTATCTAGCAATCATAAAGCCTTGCAAAGTGAGCTTTTAAATTTAAAAAATCAAGGTTTTTTACTCGCCATCGCTTCAAAAAATGAAGAAGAAGATGTAAAAAAACTTTTTTCACAAAGAAAAGACTTTTTATTACAACTTGATGATTTTAGTATGATCAAGGCCAATTGGAAAAGTAAAGACGAAAATATCAAAGAAATTGTAAAATTTTTTAATATAGCTTTTGATAGTGTGTTGTTTATTGATGATAATATAGCCGAAATTGAAAATGTATCACACCTTCATATTAACACCTTACTAGCTGATGAAAATAGTGCTTATAGTTTAAAGCTCTATCCTAGACTTTTAAAAACAAGCTTTAGCAAGGAAGATGAATTAAGAAGTGCTGATATTAAAGCAAATTTACAAAGACAAGAGCTTAGCAAGCTTAACCCTAAAGAGTATTTTGAAAAATTACAAATTTGTTTGAAATTTCATATCAACCATGCGAATGAACTTGAAAGAATTTCACAACTACTTAATAAAACTAATCAATTTATATCAAATTACTCAAGATTAAGCTTAAAAGAGTGTGAAGAATTTATGCAAAAACATACTATTTTGACTATAAGCATGAGTGATAAATTAAGCGATAGTGGTATTATAGCAATTTTTGTAGCTTATAAAGATGAAACAAATTTAATCATAAAAGATCTTTGTATAAGTTGTAGAGCCTTAGGAAGAAAGCTTGAAAAAATTATGCTATATAAGGCTATAGAATTATTACACCTGCATTTTAATACAAAAGAATGTATTTTATACTTTCAAAAGGGCGAAAGAAATATGCCATTTTTAGAATTTTTATATAGTTTAAATGCAAATATAAAAGAAAATTTTGCTCTAATCCAAAAAGAAATGATAAATTACGAAGGACTTATAATTGAAAGCTAGTTTTAATAAGGCCAAAATAGCAGGCATAAGCGTTTGCGTGCCTAATAAATGCATAAATATAGATGATTGTTTAGAAGATGTTTTTCAAAATGATGTCAAAATGCTAAAAAGAATGAAAAAAATTTCAGGCACACAAGAAAGATTTATCGCTGATGAAAATATTAGCACAACAGATTTAGCCTATGAAGCAAGTATAAATTTATTTAAAATGCTTGATTTTGATAAAAATGAGCTTGATATGGTGATTTTTGTTACACAAACTCCTGATTTTTTTATGCCATCATGTGCAAACTATCTTCACAAACGATTAAATTTAAAGCCTCAAACCATAGTTTTTGATGTAAATCAAGCGTGTTCGGGGTATTTATATGGCTTATTTATAGCTTTTTCTTTTTTAGAAAATCAAAATGCAAAAAATATTTTATTAATTTGTGGTGATACTTTAAGCAAAACCATAAACCCTTTGAATGCAAATTTAGCTCCAATCTTTGGCGATGGAGTAAGTGCAACACTCATAAGCTGTGCAAATGAAAAATCGTTTTTTAAGCTTTATTCTGATGGAGAAGGTTTTGACAAACTCATCATACCTAATAGAGCTTTTGTTAAACTTGATGAGAGTAAAAGCTCTAATAAAGAAATATTTCAAACTAATGAGCATAGAAACCTAGATAATCTTTATATGGATGGGGCTGAAATTTTTAACCAAGCACTTAATCTTGAGAGCCAAAGCATAAAAGAAATGCTTGATTTTTGTGAAAAAAGTAAAGATGAAGTGGATTATTTTTTATTGCATCAATCCAATCAATTTTTAGTTGATTCTATTATAAATGACTTGGGTATTGATAACTCTAAAACACCAAATTTTTTGATGTCAAAATATGCTAATTTGAGTGCTTGCTCTTTACCTGCTTTACTTTGTGAAATACAAAAAAATGATTTTAATGCCATTTTAAGTGCTTTTGGCGCTGGATATGCCTGGGGGAGTGCTTATATCAATTTTGATAAAAACTTTAAAACTGATACAATTTCAATTTATAAAGGAGAAAAAAATGACTAAAGAAGAATTACTAGAAGCTATTAGCGAAGCTATGCATATGGATGAAACACTAAAAGAAGATATGATTTTAGATGATATTGATGAATGGGATAGCTTAGCTTTTGTATCTATCATGGTATTATTTAAAAACTCACTTGGCAAGCAAATTAGCGGTGATGATCTTAAAAAATGTGAAAAAGTAAGTGATCTTTTAGCTTTAGCTGGTGTTTAAACAAAATATTTGTTTAAACCCTTTCCACGCTTAAAGCAATCTGCTCATTTTCCTCTTTAAAGGTATATATTAAATCATCACATTTATATGAGATTTCTTTTTTACAAGTTTTATCTTTTAAAGATTCTTGTAGAATTTGTGGTAAATGCTTTTTTATAAGTAGTTTCATAGGTATACCCATACCATGAGTTAGATTTTTAATAAACTTACCATCTATTTGTTTTTCATCTATAACTTTTATAAATTCAACATCAAATCCATGTTTTTTTAAAGTATCAACGTATTCTTCTTTTTCTTCTAAAGACACCCATTCATCAAATTTAGAATGATAAGCAATGTATTTCGGATTTGGATATTTTGCTTGTATATTTAGATGATCTTTATTTAATGTTTCTCTAATTAGTTTTCTAGCAAGTGAAAAATAATAATGTGATTGTTTATTTGTAGTCCAAAATGTTTTATCACAACAGCATAATCTTATATTTTGAAAGAAATTAAAAGTCGCAACTGAATAATACTCGGTAAAATCAACTTCTTTGCCAAAACCTATAACCCTCCATAAATCAGTAAGGCTAACATGGGAAGAATTATCCACCACAACATCAACAAGCCAAGGAGCTAATTTTGCACATAAATTTGCTAAATATCCTCCATGAGATGCTCCAACTAAAATATGCTTTATACCCCCCCCCATAGCTTTAAAAGCGAAATTTTTTCTAATATATAAAAGAGCATTTAGTATATCTGTTGCTTGCATGATACCAAAATTTTGATATTCATTCTTTGTAGGCTGTAAACTTGCACTTAAATCTAAATAATAATTCCTATCAATCTCCCAATTATTTTTATTTTTTTGAATTTCTTTATCAAGATAATCCATAGCAGGATGAAATTCTTCAAAAGAATTAAGTTTTGATATATCATAAGGAATTTCTATACCAATAGCCTTTAAACTTGTGTCAAATATAAGTCTATCAATATCATCAAGATAAATCTTAGCCCCAGTTTGAGGACGATTTCCTATGCAATGATAATTTACATTTAAAACTGCTACATTATAATTTCTAGCACAATAATCACTTATATATAAATCATCTTTTATATCCCCACCAATGCCACTTATAATACAAACAATAGCCTCTATTTCTTTGCTATCATCATAAGTTAATTTAAATTCTAATTTACTTTCTCTTTTTATATTTAATTCTACATCATCGCAAGAGTCTATGAAATAAGTTTCATTTTTAAGCATGTTAAGCCTTTTAAAATTAAAATTTAATTATACTTATTTTTTATAAAAATTAAAGAGAGTTTATGAAAAATCTTTGTATTATCCCAGCGCGTGGTGGTTCAAAAAGAATTCCTAGAAAAAATATCATTGATTTTTTAGGAAAACCTTTGATTGCTTATAGCATAGAAAGTGCTTTAAATTCGGGTATTTTTGATGATGTGATTATCTCAAGCGACGATGATGAGATCATCAAAGTAGCTTTAAAATACGGAGCTAAAGCTCCTTTTGTGCGTAAAAAAGAATTAAGTGATGATTATGCAAGCTCAACCGCTGTAATCCAAGATGCTATCATTACCCTAGAAATGCAAGATAAAATCTATGAAAATGTATGTTGTTTATATGCTACTGCACCACTTATAGATGAGTTTATCTTACAAAAAGCTTTTAAGCAATTTATTCAAGATGAGTGCAAATTTTTATTTTCAGCTTGTGAATTTGAATACCCTATACAAAGAGGTTTTTACCTTAATGAACAAAACAAAGTTTATATGTTTGATGAGTCAAATTATCACAAACGCTCACAAGATCTTACTAAAGCTTATCACGATGGTGGTGCATTTTACTTTGGCAAAAAAGAAGCATGGCTAGAAAAAAATTTTATGTTTAAACCTCACTCTAAAGCTTTTTTACTACCTAGAAATAAAATTTGTGATATTGATACCTTTGAAGACTTAGAATTTGCTAAAATGCTTTATAAATTTCACAATACAAACAAAGCACATCTCAAAATCTATCATGAAATATAAGTTATTTTAAAGTATAATAATTATTTATGCAATATAAGGAACAAAGATGTTACAAAAAAATATTAAAAGTATAAAAACCAAACTAGGGCAAACCTTATCAACAATTAAAAAAAATAAATATCAAGTTATTCAAAGTAATGATAGTTTAGATATTAATTTTTTAAATACTCAAGATAATACCTTAATTTACAAAAATCCTTTAGATGAATTAAATATTATGTTAAAAAATTACAATGAAAAATATCATTTATATCCTGTATTGTATTTTTTTGGTTTTGGTAACGGAATTTTATATAAAGCTCTTTTGCAAAATCCTCACCATAAAGTGATTATAGTTTTTGAAAAAGACTTAGAGATCATCCACACGGCCTTTAGCATAATAGATTTTAGCAAAGAATTACAAGAAGCTAGACTAGTAATCGCTGATATCAATTGCCTAAACACGATAGATTATGAACTAATGTGCAGCCAACAACCTATGCTCAATTTTGCAAGAACTTATTTTTTAGAATTACATTCTGATTACTATGAAAGATATCATGATGACATACTAAAAGTCAACAACAACATGCTAGAATACTTAAAAAAAGCTGTATTAAAATATGGAAATTTACCACTTGATGCACTTCAAGGTATAGAACAATTTACCTATAATCTTCCTAAAATGTTAACTCATCCAAATTATAAAGAACTTTTAAAAAAAAGAAAAAACTTAAGTGATACAGCCATAATTGTCTCTACCGGCCCTAGTCTTTCTAAGCAACTTCCTTTACTAAAGAAATATATCAACAAAGCAACAATATTTTGCGCCGATAGCGCTTATCCTATACTAGCCAAACACAACATTAAACCTGATTATGTATTATCACTAGAAAGAATATTAGCTACAAGTGAATATTTTAATAATAACTTTGGTGATTTTGATAAGAATATTATTTTTGCCCTAAAATCATACACTCATCCAAAAACAATACAACATCTAGAAAATAACAACAGAAACTACATGTTAATTTCTCCCACTGATGCTAAATTTATTTATTTTACGCAATTACACACTTATGGTTATCTTGGAACAGGTTGGAGTGTGGCAAATATGGCCTCAAATCTTGCGTTTGATTTGAGTCATAAAAATATTATTTTAATTGGGCAAGATTTAGCCTATAGCGAAACTGGAGTATCTCATTCTAGTGATTATACTTATCTTACAGATAGTTATATAACTAAAAAACCATATAAAAGAGATTTTGGAAAATATGAATGTGAAGCTTATGGAGGGGAAGGAGTTGTGCAAAGTTCAGCTGCATGGACTTTATTTAGACAAAATTTCGAAAGCGATATTGTTTTTTTTAAACATTTTGGAGTAACCACATATAACTGCACAGAAGGTGGAGCTAGAATCAAAAATGCTATAGAAAAACCTTTTAAAGAAACATGTGAAGAGCTATTAACGAAAGAACTAGATAAACCTTTTGCGCCTTTAGAAAAACCAACCTTAAACAAACAAATCGAACTCATGCTTAAAGCATATGTAAAAATAAAAAAAAGTATTTCAAATTGTCATACTTTAAACAATACCATTAAAGATCATCTGTCTCATTTAAAATGGTCTTATCAAAATACCCACTCCAAAGAAAATATAGAAAATACGTTCAAAAAAATAGATGAAATCAAACTATATATAGAAGAACTAAAAGATATGAAAGAGTTGCATGAAACTTTAAGCCCATTGCTTGCTCAGTTTGAATTTAACCTGGCTAAAATTTATGTTCTTAATCCTATTAACGAAGATGATATACATAATAAATCACTCTTATGGATTAAAGAACATATTGATTGGCTTGAGTTAATTATTGCCCATATCAAAGCTCACGAACAAGCCCTACATAGAGGTGTAATTCCTTTACAAGAAGCTATTATAAAAAGAGGATATGGTCATAAAATCAAATGAAAGTTCTTTTTAGAAGCGATAGTTCTAGCGCTATAGGACACGGACATATCAAAAGAGATCTTTTACTAGCTAAACAATACCAAGATGTATCTTTTGCTTGTTTACCACTAAAAGGCTCTTTAATAGATGAAATTCCTTATCCTGTATATGAGCTAACAAGTGCTAGCATATACGAACTCATCAATCTCATCAAAAAGGAAAAATTTGATCTTTTAATCATTGATCATTATGAGATCACTGCAGATGATGAAAAACTCATTAAATTAGAAACAGGAATTAAAATTCTTAGCTTTGATGATGAGATAAAAGAACATTTTTGCGACATATTGTTAAATGTCAATGCTTATGCTAAAGAAAGTGATTATGAAAATTTAGTGCCAAAGTATTGTGAATTAAGATGTGGTTTTTCCTATGCTCTAATACGCGATGAGTTTTGTCAAGAAAGCAAGATAAAAAGAGAGAAAATTTATGATTATTTTATCTGTATAGGGGGAAGCGATCCAAAAAATATTTCTTTTGATATAGCAAACAAGCTTAATAAAAATAAAACTGTCATCATAGCTACCACAAAAGCAAATTCTCATCTAAACTTACTTCAAAAATTAAGCCAAAAAAACCCTAATATACAAATTCTAATAGACCATCCTAGCCTTGCTAGATTAATGAATGAAAGTAAAAAACTCATCATTAGCGCAAGCTCATTAGTCAATGAAGCTTTGATTTTAAAAGCAAATTTTAAAGCCATAGCTTATGCTAAAAATCAAGAAAAAATTGCAACTTGGCTTGCTAAAAAAGGTTATGAAGTGGAGAATTTCACATGAAAATAATTATTGCTACTCTTAGACAACATAATATCAATAATTTCTACAAAATAAAAGAATTATATAAAACATACACTTTTTATCTCATAACAAAAAAAGATGATCTTACTTTAGAAAAAATAACAAAAATAAATCCAGATTACATATTCTTCCCGCATTGGTCTTTCTATATACCTCAAGAAATTTACAATAACTATCGATGTATTATTTTCCACCTTGGAAATTTACCATTTGGAAGAGGAGGCTCACCTTTACAAAATTTAATCATAAGAGGGATATATAAGAGTAAAATTTGCGCTTTAAAAGCTTGCGATGTATTGGATGGTGGAGAAATATATTTAAAACATAATATTAGTTTTAAAATTTCAAATGCACAACAAATTTATGAAAAAATTTCAAAAATCATATTCTTTAAATTGATACCAAAAATTTTACATACAAAAATCAACCCTCACACGCAAAAAGGAAAAGTAGTAGTTTTCAAAAGAAGAACAAAAGAACAAAGTAATATCAATACACTTGAAAACCCAAATTTGATAAAAATATACGATTTTATACGCATGCTTGATGCTATTGATTATCCAAAAGCTTTTTTGGAATTTGAAAATATAAAAATGATTTTTCAAAACGCAAAAAAATACAACAATAAAATAAAAGCAGAGGTAATATTTTATGAAAAATAAAAAAATATTAATAATAGCAGCTCATCCAGATGATGAGGTTTTAGGATGCTTTGGAACTATAGCAAGATACATTCAAAAAGGATATGAGGCTTATACTTTAATACTTGGAGAAGGCAAGACAAGCAGATCAACCAATAACAAAAATGAACAAGAAATTTTAGAAGATGAGTTATTGAAAGCAAATAATTTTTTAGGTATCAAAAAAGTTTTTAGAAAGTTTTTTCCTGATAATGCTTTTGACAAAATACCATTATTAGAAATAGTCAAAAGTATCGAAGAAATTAAAAATGAAATTAAACCAAATATAATTTTTACACATTATGAAAAAGATCTCAATATAGATCATCAAATTACATACAAAGCAACAATCACTGCTACAAGATCTCTACCAGAAGAAAGCGTTAAAGAAATTTATAGTTTTGAAATTTTATCTAGCACAGAATGGAACTATCCATTAAGCTTTCAACCCGATGTTTTTTTTGATATCAGCTCATCATTAGACCTAAAACTACAAGCTATGTCTTTTTACCAATCAGAACTAAAACAATATCCCCATCCAAGAAGTTTAGAAGGAATAAAAATAAATGCACAATACCAAGGAATGAAAGTTGGACTTCAGTATGCTGAAGCATTTAAAAGCATCAAGGTAATAAAATGATTACTTATAAAAATTTTACAGAGCTTAGCAAAGAAGAAGAAAAAGAAATTTTTCATATAAGAAATTCTTCACGTGTTTCTAAATTTATGAAAACACAACATATTAGCCTAGAAGAACATCAGTTATTTTTACAAAAACTCAAAGAAAATAACAAACAACAATATTTTTTATTATTAAAAGACGGTATAAAAATAGGAGTAATATATTTTATCAATATAACCAACCATTCATGTGAATTTGGGCTTTATGGTATTCAAAAAGGCGCAGGTGAACTTTTAATGCAAGAAGTTAAAAACTATACTTTTAATGTTTTAAAAGTTCAAACCCTAAATGCTTGTGTTTTTAAAGAAAATATAAAAGCTCTAAATTTATACCTAAGACATGGATTTAAAATCATCAAAGATAAAGATGGATTTTACTATCTTGATAACGATGCTAAAACCAAAAGACATTTTTTTGTGATAGGTGGTGGAAGTCTTCAAGCAGATTTTTTATATGAAGTAAAAAAATACTTTATAACACACTTGTTTGATTATGACAAGCAGTGTTTTTTAAAAAAAGAAGCAGATGTCTTTCACCTTATAAGTATCCACGAAAAAGAAAAAATTTTAAAACTAGCTCGCCAATACAATATCATAGGTATAGGTACAGTAGCAACAGAATTAGGCAATATAACCTCTTGCTATGTGGGCGAGCATTTAAATTTAGGATTAAACTCCTACGAGGTCGCACTCAATACCACCGATAAATCAAGAATGAAAGATATTTTTAAAAAACATCATATTCCAACCGCAAAATACGAAAAGATATACAGCATTGATGAACTAAAAACCATCAAACTCAAATTTCCCCTAGTTGTAAAACCTAGCGATAGAAGTGCTGGCAGAGGAGTAGTAAAAGTACACAATACACAAGAACTTACACAAGCTTACATCAATGCAAAAAAAATTTCTTATAACAAAATAGTCTTAGTAGAAGAAGTAGTGGAAGGATCACAATATAGTGTAGAAACCATCACCTCTAACGGAAAGCATCAAATTCTAGCTATCACAGAAGAATATCTACGAGATGATGAAAACAAAGATGACTTTCTAGAAACCCAACATCTTGTTCCAGCTAGACTTTCCAAAGAAGATGAAAAATTCATCAAAAAAACCATACTAAAAACCTTAAAAGCTTTTAAAATTGAATATGGAGCATGTCATATAGAGCTAAAACTAAATAATAATAATGTAAAAATAATTGAAATTGCTAGTAGAGCTGGAGGTTGGAGGAATGTACTAATACAACATTCCATAGGATTAGACTATAACGCTTTAATTTTACAAAGCATTCTCAAACAAAACCTACAGCTTTGCAAAATTAATAAACACTATTATTGCCTAGTAAAAATGATTTTTACCAAACAAGATTTTCAATTTTATCAATTTTTAAAACAAAACAAACCTGATATGATAGTTAAAGACCATGTACTAATAGACAATTCAACAGAATTTCAATATTCATCTTCGCTGCTAGACTCTAAAGGTTATTATTACATTAAAATTCCTAAAAATGAAAATCCAGATGATTATATCAATGCTTCATTTTTCTAAAACCACTACATAATCACTATCACAAATGGTATTATTTTCATGATATACTTCTAAGGTGTTTATTTCTATGTTTTTAAACATAGAAAAAACTCTTTTTACTTCTTCTTCATCAAAAAAATACATATTCATTCCATTTTCAGCATAAGCTGAGCGTTTTGGGTTGTTTTCTTGAATAATTATACGATATTTATTTTCACTTTTTATTCCGTATTTATATCTATAATCATTTAAATTGCGGGTTAAAATAAAAGCTTTTCCTTCTTTTTTTAAAACCCTATAAATTTCTTGAGCTGCTTTTTCTATAATTTGCTGGTCATTATAATATAACACGCCCCAACATAAAATTCCATCAAAGATTTCATTTTCATAAGGAAGTTTATTCACACTAGCTAGTTCAACTTGAGCCGTTAAACCATAATGATTTAGTAATTTTTTTGTATACGCAACTCCATTGTTTGAATAATCACAACCATATGTAATATAGTTATTTTCTGCTAAGAATTTTACATGTCTACCTGCACCACAACCAAGATCCAAAATTTTAGAACCTTTTTTAAAATTTTTAAATACGCATTTTACATACATTTCATGAGGATAGATTGGATGATGCTTACTATCTCCATGAAGTTGCGACCATTTTTCTTGATTATTCATTATTTTCCTTTATAGAGAGTTTGTCAATGATATTTGCTATTGTTTTTACATTGGTTTGGATTTGAAAATTATCTTTTAGCACTATATCGCTAGTTTTTGGAAACTCCAAAGTCTGATCCACACCTGCGATATTTGTTATTTTTTGTTTGAAAAAATTTTTACTATCTCTTTGTTTTCTAATATCCAAAGAAACATCAAGAAATATTTCCAAATATCTTGCAAAATTCTGTCTATTATAATCTCTAATTTCATCAAACATAGATATGGTTGAAAGTATAACAATAAAATTTTGCTTATATAAAATTTGAGACAGTTTGATATAGTATTTCGCCATTTTTAATCGAGAATTCTTGGTATATTCAAAATTTTCAACACAAGCCCTCAATTCATCTCCATCTAAGACAATCGATTTTTTATGATATTCTTTTTGAAGATATTCCTGCAAGGCATAAGCTAATGTAGTTTTTCCACTCCCACTCAATCCTGTAATAAAAACTAAAACTCCTTGCAAAAATCTTCCTTTAACCGCAATATATTCTTAGGTCTCCCAAGGTCACTTCTTGTATACTGCTTGACTTTGATCTCTAAAAAAATCAAACCTTTAAGCTCTTTGATTTCTTTAAGTTTTCTTTTTAGCTGGCTTATATTAGAAATACTAAAGCAATAATCATAACCACATGATTTAGCTAATTTAACAAATGAAGCATTTTTTGCATTTGTACTTTGACCACCTACACTATCATGGATTTCATTATTTAAAACTATATGCAAGAAATTTGAACCTTTAAAATTTAATATAGAACCCATATGCATTATAAAAGCCCCATCACCATCTAAACATACAACTTTTTTTTGGCTATATTTTGATAAAATATAAGCTAAAGAACTAGCATATCCCATAGATCCTACAACTAAAAAATCATTATAATGCTTTTGATTTTTTATTTCACGCAACTCATAACACTCTCTTGAAATAAATCCAGTCGTTGCGACTATTTTTGCGTCAGCAAATACATCATGCACCAAAGAAATAGCATGCTCTCTAATAATTTTATATGTATTTGTTTTGCGTTTTAAATGATAAGTGCTAAATGTATTTTTCTCGATTAAAAAAGCTATAATTTTTGCTTCATTTTTACTTTTTTTTACTGCATTATAAATTTGTTGTTTTGCTATGGCAATATCTTTATCTAAAATATGATTTTCTATTTTACAAGCATCAAGGATATCCTTAGTTACCTTTCCTTGTTTTGCATGTTGTGGCTCATCATCCTTGCCCCCACGTAAACCAATAAACAGCACCATCGGAATAGCATAAACCTCAGGATCTGCAAGCGATAAAATCGGATTTATAGCATTTCCCAATCCGGAATTTTGCATATATACACATGCAATTTGTTTTGTTGCTAAATAATACGCACTAGCAAAGGCTATAGCTTGCCCCTCATTAGACGTGATAAAAAACTGTTCTTTTGGAAGAATTTCTTCCAAAGCGTTATTAATCGGCTTTAAAAGACTATCTGGAACGCCAGCGAAAAAAGAAAATTGGCTCTTTAGAATATGAGCAAATTCTAAAGAATCAATCATTGATTTCCTTTTATTAGTTTAATTAAGTCTAATGCTGAAATATACTGCTCATCAGCCTCCAAACTTCTTCCATTTTGCAATATTGATGTAGCAGTTGCTTTCATGGAAGAATATGCCGATCTTAACAACTGGTTTGCATACACAACTAAATTTACACCAGCTTTTTCAAGGTCACTCTCACTTAATGAGGGATAATTTGTAGGTACAACCATCAAAGGTTTTTTATCAGTAAATTGCTTATATTTATCGCAAAACTCTAAAATTTCATGCCCATCTTTTTGTCTAGAATGTATCATAATAGCATCAGCACCAGCCTTGATATATGCACGAGCTCTAACCAGAGCATCATCCATTCCTTTTTGCAAGATTAAACTTTCTATTCTTGCTATAATCATAAAATCTTTACTTAATTGAGCCTGCTTTCCCTTTTTTATTTTTAGGCAAAAATTCTCTATTGTATCTTGTGTATGTCTTAAATCAGATTCACATAATGAATTCTGTTTTAATCCAATTTTATCCTCAATAACAACTGCACTTACACCAAGTCGCTCTAATCTTTTAACTGTTAACACAAAATGCGGAATTTGCGATCCTGTATCTCCATCGTAAATAATAGGCTTTGTACAAACCTCTAATATATCATTAACTGTAGTTATTCTAGAAGTCAAATCAACAAATTCATTATCTGGTTTTCCTTTTGAACTAGAATCTGTTAAAGAGCTTAGCCATAAAAAATCAAAAGATTGCTTATTGCCATATTTATCTTTTGCTGTAAGCTCTTCAATAATCATTGCACTCAAACCACTGTGTGCTTCTATACCTTTAATAAGACTCTTAACTCCTAGTGCCCTTCTTAAAGATCCTAACCTTTCGTGCGGGAGTATACCTGTTTCTTTAATTTGTTTAATCAAAAGACTTGAAGAAATATCTTGCGTATATTTAGGTTCTACAACCTTACCACCCCAAGTTTTCATTAATTCAATAGCTCTTTGACGCGAAGAATTTAAAGGACCGCTTCTCCAATCATCTCCATGAACAAGAAAATCAGGTCTATATTTTAGTAAATTTATATCATAATCTTTCTGATCTTGCAACACCACCTCATCAACGCCTTTAATTGATTGTAAAATCATTTTTCGTTGCTCATAACTCATCAAAGGAATTCTTTTGTAACTAGAAATAGCTTTATCAGAAAAAAGCCCGACGATTACATACCCTAATTTAGAAGCCTCTTTAATGATGTTTAAATGACCTGGGTGTATAATATCAGCAGCCATTGGAACATAAACTATTTTTTTCTTCAAATTTTATCCTTTAAACAAACAAGTGTCACAGAGTTTTGTTGACTTTAAACAACCATTCTTATGTGCCATTCGAAGCTCATTCATTTTTTCACTATGCCATATTTCATAAATACTATTATTGTTAATATTTCCAACAGATATATGCTTTGCACGATGACTTGCGCATGGAACTACTAATCCATCTCCATGTATAAATAACGACTCAAAAGGATAAGAGCATTTTTGTTTTCCAGAAATTGGAGATTCAGAAATAGCCAAACTTCTATCATCATCAAAAGGTGATATTGGGACATAGCGTTGAATTGAAACATAATCTACCTTATCTACCCAATAGCGCTTAAAATCCTCCAGCTCATGTTTGTTTATTTCCTGTAATAAAAAACTTACTCTTATAATGGGCAACTTTACATTTAATTTTTCTCTTAAATTTATAAAATTTTCTATGTTTTTTATAACATTTTTAAAATTCAAACCAAGTCTTATTTTATTATATGTTTCTTCTGTGTAAGCATCTATACTAAAATTCATTCTAGTAATATTTGTGTCGAGTAATTTTCTTGACACCTCTTCTGTTAACAAAGAAGCGTTGGTATTAAAATGAATATCAATTATATTTTTTTTACTGCTAACATACTGCAATCTTTCGATAATATCAGGATCCAATAAAGGCTCATTTGTTTGGGAAACACCAACAGAAGGACACTGATGTTCATCACATTCATCTACCAATCTTTTAAATACTTCAAAAGGCAAATACCCTTTATATTTATAATCATTTCTTAAATCTGCATGTCCATGTACACACATAATACACCTAGCATTACATTTAAATTGATTTTCGAACCTTACAAATAAAGGGAAATCTTGAAAAATATAATTAGATGCATCATTCCATTTTTTTCTATATTCAGTCCATTTGCTTCCGTATTTTTCAACAAAAATAGCATCAATATCTTTTTTCGAATTATTAACCACTCTGCCTGCTGAAGTTGATTCTGTTTTTATTTCTGACATTCTATTACCTCTTTTTCTATTTTTTCATTAATTTTTAGTTCTATTAACCTATAAATCAAATCAAGAACATACAAAAATGCTACAACGCAAAACATCATTTTAATTTTACCAAAAAGCAAGAAAACACTCACTAAAAAAAGCATCAATGAGCAGTCCATTCCTAAAATAAAATTTCTCTCAAGTAACCACTTTTTGATCCCAAACCTTCGAATTTTTTTCAATCTCCTTAACCTACTAGAAAAATAAAACATACCAAAAAAATTATGGATATTCATACAACAAAGAACCAAAATTAAAAAAAACAATGAAAAATTCATTGAGAAAGTTAAAACGATAAAAATAGCATTAAAAAAAATATTATCATTCAGTCGGTCTAGCCTTGAACCTATATAAGTTCTTTTGTTTGTATACCTTGCAAGCATACCATCTGTATGGTCAATCAAAGCGTAACATTGTATTAACAGTGCTGCTAATATAAAATTTTGAAAAAATAAACAGTATAAAATAAAGGGAAATAACAAAGTATTTAAAAAAGTAATTGCTACAGGATGCACATTCATCTTGGCCAATAAAGGTAAAAATCTGCTTATAACTATTATCCTATATATATACTCTATTATATACATACTTTTGCCTTCTAGCCGGTGGTGTTTTTTTATTTTTAATCTATCCATAATTCTTCAACTTAAAACAATTCGTTTGCTATTGTTTCTAACTTATTATAATTTTTGTACGTTTTCATTCTTTGTTGCATACTAAGTCTGTTATTATAATTACTATTTTCTAAAAATAAATTGATATCTTTAATACTTTTAGCGTAATAAAACAACCGCCTATCTCTTCCATACTCAGCAAGCCTTTTTTGATCCTCACTCAAAACCAAACCAATAATTGGAATTTTTAAGAATAAAAACTCATATACAGTTTGCCCACATGCGCAAATACCCATATCATTTTTCATCATCAAATCAGACATTACTGGATTTTCAAAAAAAATTAATTTACTATGCTGGATTTTTAATAATTCAGTTTTATATTTAAATGCTCCGCCCAGAACAACGTTTAAATTAATATTATGTTTTTCTATAAAAGGCAAAATAGAACAAATAATCTCATAAGTTAGATTTTTATCATCACTTCCACCCAATGTTAATAAAATATTATTTATATTTTTACGAATTTTGATTGGTTTTTTGGTATAAAATTCATCTCGTAAAAATTTATAATTAAATAAAAATTTTGTTGCAGTATTTACTTTGTAAGCTAGTTCCTTTGCATAGGGATTTGGATTAATTAAAACATCAACATTATAGTATTTTAATACACACTCATCATCAATGCATATAATTTTTTTAAAATATTTTTTACAATCTTTGAAAAACTCTTCATCAACCATACAATCATCGCACAATAAATAATCAGATTTAATAGCAAAAAGATTCTTAGTTCCATCAATTAAAATTAATTTAAACAAAGAATCTTCAATAAGCTTATGACCTGAAATGAAATCATCGTTATTTAAGCTAACAAACTGAATATTAAAAGAATTTTGTATCTTTGAAGCCAATAACAAAGTTCTCATCACATGTCCAAGTCCTATTTTAAAACCTCCATTGGTATATATTAACATTGTCTTCATTTTTCTAAAACCACTACATAATCACTATCACAAATATTATTATTTTCATGATATATTTCTAGAGTATTTATTTCTATACTGCTAAACATAGAAAAAACTCTTTTTGCTTCTTCTTTATCTAAAAAATACATACTCATTATCTCCCTTTGTAGAAAGTTTGTGAATTATTTTTACTATTGTTTTTATATTGTCTTGAATTTTTTCCATACTAGTTTTTTCATCAAGCCATAAATTTACTATTTGATTTTCCAAAATACTACTATTTTTCAATACCTTTTTTTTAAAAATTTTATTACATCCTATATACCAAGAACTACAATCAATATTATTTTTTCTTAAATTTACTAATAATTTTTCTCTATTACCCAAAAATCTAAAGGTATACCTCCATGCAATACTATCATGTGACAATTTTGGATGAATAATTAAATCATGAATCATTTCTTGCTTGTATATTTGCATCTTTTTAATTCTATTTTTACATATATGCTCTAGTTGATCTAATTTCTTATATAAAACAAAATTATACCGCTCTACTTTATAAAATTTTGTATATTTCAACAATAACTCTTGAAATTTAGTAAAATAATTATCATTTGACTTGTCTAAGTTATAAAATTCTTTGCGATATTCTTGTATATTATGATCCAAATCTTCAAAAACAGGATTAGCAAGAGTATTATTAATGTATCTTAGCTTACTCAGGTCATTCATACTTAATATCCCCCCCCCCATAAAATCATTATCTAAAAATTTTGTATGACCAAAGCTAAATATAGATAAATCACAAAGTGGGTTAAATTTATATGTTTGAGCACAATCTTCAATAATAAATATATTATGAAATTTGCAAAAGCTAATAATATCATTACTACAAATATGTCCATAAACATGAGCTAGTAACAATATATCAAAATTATTAATTTTATAAATTTGTTTTATGCTATTTAAGTCCATTACATAATCATCTAAATTAATATCACAAAACTCATACTCTAATCCTGCCCTAATAGCTGCTATAACTACCTGAGGACATATGATGTTTGGAATCAAAATTTTTGTTCTACCTAATGATTTTGCATATAAAAAGCTAACATATAACGCACTAGTTCCAGAGTAAGTATACAAACATTCTTTTGCTTTAAATTTACCAACTAACTTGTTTTCTAATTTTTTAATCATCAAAAAATCCTCACGGGGATATTATTTTTCAAAAGCTCATTTTTAATATCATTTGGAGTATATTGACTAAAATGAAATATAAAAGCACCTGCTAATGCATTTGCACCAAGTTGTATAGCTTTTACCCCATCTTGAGGATTAGAAAGTCCTCCATTGATAATAAGTGGAATTTTTAATTTACCTTTGAAATACTCTAGTAATTCCCAATCATACCCCAAAGAACTTCCTTCTTTATCAACACTTGTTAAAAGTATCTCCCCTGCTCCGAAATACTCATATTTTAATGCAAGTTCTAATGGATCAATATCTAAAATTTCATTATTAAAAACTTTAAATTTATTTTTGTCTTTTTTTACATCAATCGAGCATACTACACAAGAACTTCCAAAAGCATTTGCTACATTTTTGACAAAACCTGGGTTTTGCAAAGCCATAGAATTAATACTAATTTTATCAGCACCTATATCTAACACTTTTCTAATATCTTCTAAAGTTCTAATCCCACCTCCAATAGTTAAAGGCATAAAACATTCATTAGCTATATCTTCTAAGCTTTCAAAATCTATAACACCGTTTTTATTAATATCCAAAACTATAAGCTCATCAACATTTCTAGCATTATATATCCTAGCTGTGCTTACCACATGTCCTATAGTCCTAAAAGAAGAAAAATTGATACTTTTTACAAGCTGATGATCTTTTAATAACACACAAGGTATGATTCTTGTTTTAAGCATGCTAGACCTTTAAATTTGCAAAATTTTCCAAAAGTTTCAAACCTACATTTTGGCTTTTTTCAGGGTGAAATTGCACAGCAAAAATATTATCTTTTTCAAAACTTACACAAAAAGGTTTTTCATACTCACAAAAAGAAGTCTCCACTCTCTCTAAACACTCTACATAATAAGAATGCACAAAATAAAAATCACTTTTTTCTAAAATTCCATCAAAAAGCTTGCTTTTTTTATCACTAAACTGTAAATCATCCCAACCACTGTGCAATAATTTTTCTTTACTTAAATCAAATTTCAAAACCTTTGCTTTTATAAAATCAAGCCCTTCACACTCTCCGCCCTCATATCCCTTACTAGCAAAAAGTTGCATACCAAGGCAAATCCCCAAAATAGGCTTTTTATCTTTTAAAACACATTCTTTTAAAAGCTCATCTAGTGCAAGTTTTTTTAAATTTTCCATACCTTGTTTAAAAGATCCAACGCCTGGCAAAACTAATTTAGAAGCATTTTTTATATCTTCTTTTTTAGAACTTATAATCACTTCTTGATTAAGTTTTTCAAAAGCTTTTAAAACAGATTTAAAATTTCCAAGATGATAATCAACAATACAAATCATTTCAAAATAAACTCATCTTTTTTTATCAACGACCCATCACTATCTCTTAAGAATTTACCATTTTCATCGCGTTTAAATATCTTTTTATTAGTAAAAGAATCTACAATTTTTTCAAATTCTTTTTCACTAAAACCACTAAATTCCAAATACTTCTTAATAGCCTTTTTAGGTGGCTTTCCATCATATTTATTTACAAGTCTCACACCCTCTTCACGGCTAATATAGCCAAGTCTTATATCCAAACACGCATTATCTGTAGCTCTTCCAAAACCATATTTGCAGTATTTTAAATAATCATGCACATGATTTGAATAACAATCTAAATTTTCAAAATTCTCATAAGTAGTTTCAACTGGTTTTGTACTAGTTTTAAAACCATTTTCTTGGGCTAATTTTAAATTATACTTATAATCCCATTTAAAATAATATCCCAAAAATAACCCTGTAACTCCTACTCTTTGAAGCTCTTCATCACTTGGATAAGTATAAAAATATAAATCCTTTTCTCTAATACCATCAACACCAATCATATCAGAAATTCTATTACCCAAAAGTCCGCCAAATTCTTCAAGCCACTCTCTACCTAAAGTATTTTTTTCTTTAGAACTAGCTGGCCCACCATATTCAATCTGCGGACTTTCCCCCCAAATAATCAAAGGAATGTCAAAAGCAACAGCTACTTTTGGAACACATGTAAAAATCCCCAAATGGTTTTGCCATTCATTATCACCCGTTCTTATAAAAGCTTCGCGGGCTAATTTTTTATACACCAAAGGATTTCTTTTGATATGGATTAAATCAACACCAAGATTATTTAAATTTTTTAAATTCTTTTTACCTATTTTAGTAGGAATACTTGGTTCAAAACAAACACACAAAGGATTGAGTCCAAGTTCAAGACATTTTAAAACTTGAAAGGTAGAATCCTTACCACCACTTACTCCTATCACACAATCATACACAGGATGTTTTTTATATTTTTTAACGAGTTCTAGAAATTCTTTTTCACGCTCTTGCCAATTTATCTCATGATTTTTAGCTTCTTGCGAGCAACACGCATCACAAATTCCCTCATCATTAAAATGCAAATCAGGCTTAGTATCTGGCATAACGCATTTTTTACAAAATTTCATATTAACTCCAAAAAATCTTTATAGTCATCGTAAATCGACTATGATTATATTTTCTAAAGATAAATAAATTTTATTTTGTTACAATATTTTTTATTTAAAGGTTTATAAATTATGGATTTAACTTTACTTCCTTATATGATTATAGGAATTTTTTCAGGTATGGCTTCAGGGGTTTTTGGCATAGGTGGTGGTATGATTATCGTTCCTTTCATGCTTACTTTAGGACTTAGCTCTCATCATGCTGTTGCAATTTCTGTTGTACAAATGATTTTTGCTTCTATTTTTGGTTCCTATTTAAACTATAAAAAGAAAAATTTAATCTTAAAAGATGGACTTATCATAGGCTTTGGAGGCTTTTTAGGTGCGATGTTTAGCGGGCTTTTACTCTCGTATTTTTCAGATATAACCTTAACAAGTATTTTTCTATGCGTGAGTATTGTATTCTTTTTAAAATTTGCTTTTAATCAAAAAAGCACCATTGGAAACATTAACCACTCTAATATCTTAAAAAATTCTATTTTGCTAATTTGTGGCGTATTTACAGGAATTTTTGCTATATCTTTAGGGATTGGCGGTGGGCTTTTAATCACCCCTATTCTAGCTTATTTTTTAGGCTATGATACTAAAAAAGTAGTACCACTTAGTTTGTTTTTTGTGATTTTTGCTTCCATTTCAGGAATTAGTTCTTTTGTATATAATGACATCATTGATAAAGAAGTCTTGCAAAATGGAAGCTTAGTAGGACTTAGTTCTATGCTAGGGGTTTATCTTGGTATTAAAATCATGGAAAAAATCAACCTTAAATCCCACCGCATAGCACTTTTGGGCATCTACACTCTTTCTATAACTATGACTATTATAAGCTTGATTAAAAAGCTAAATTTATTTTAATCTATCAGCAAATTTTTGTCTATTAGAAGTATAGACAAAGCTTAAAACTTCCGCCACTGCTTTAAAAAGCTCTGGTGGGATAAGATCATTTACCTCACATGCTTTATAAAGTTCTCTTGCTAAAGGAGGATTTTCATAAATCATCACATTATATTCATATGCCATATCTTTTATACGCAAAGCTAAAAAGTCCACTCCTTTAGCTAAAACTTTTGGTGCAGCTTCCTTAGAGCTATCATAACGCAAAGCAACCGCATAGTGAGTAGGGTTAGTAATCACCACATCAGCACTAGCGACATCTTGCACCATTCTGCGTCTTGCTGCTTCCATTTGCAAACGACGAATTCTTCCTTTTACCAAAGGATCTCCTTCGCTTTGTTTGTATTCATCTTTGATTTCTTGTTTGCTCATACGCAAATTTTTAAAGTACTGATACCTTACCAAAAGCACATCTAAAAGTCCAATAATCAAAAAAGCTATAATCACAATAGCCGCAAGTATAATAGCCTTATCCCTAAGCCATAAAAGTTGTGGATAAATCGTATAAAGCTCCACTCTAGGAAGTTCTTTCATAAATTGTAATAAAAAAACAAAGGCTATTCCAAAAACCACTCCAACTTTAAGAGTAATTTTTAAAGCTTCAATGATTTTTTTCAAAGAAAAAAGATTTTTAAGACCATTAATAGGGTTAATTTTGTTAAAATTTGGAGTGATAGGCTTGGTGGTAAAAATAAAACCAAATTGCATTAAATTCCCAAGCACGCCTGCAACCATAATCGTTAAAGTAATAGGTAAAACCATAATAAACATTTCTATCATAGTTTTTATAATAATTTTTTGCAAGATTTTTAAATCAAGTTCTATACCTATAAAGCTTTGATAAAACCTATATAAACCACTAATTCTCTCACCTATAAAAGGTAGCATAAACAACACCACGACCACAGCTATAACAAGTACAGCCACAGCAGATGCATCTTGGCTTTTTGGAACATTACCCTCTTTACGAGCATCTTCTATTTTCTTGGACGTGGGTTCTTCTGTTTTTTCTTGATCATCAGCAGCCATAAAAAACCTTTAAATTTTTAAAGCAAAATTATAGCATTTAATCCACAAGTATCAACAAATTTAAACTATTTTATTTGTTAAAAATTTTGATTTTAAATTTTAAAAGTATTAAATATAAAAATAAATGAGTAGAATAAATAAAATATTAAAAGCCTACATAAGCAGGCTTTTAGTTTTTATAGTTTACTTTCGTTTTTGCTTAGATAATCAGCAACACCTTTAGGGTCAGCTTTCATACCTTCATCACCTTTGTTCCAGCCAGCTGGGCAAACTTCACCATGTTCATTAGTAAATAACATAGTATCAACCATTCTAATCATCTCATCAATGTTTCTTCCAAGTGGTAAGTCATTGATCACTGCATGACGAATTGTTCCATCAGCATCAAGTAAGAAAGAACCTCTTAAAGCAACTGCCTCTTCAAATAAAACATCAAAATTTCTAGCGATTTGTTTAGTTAAGTCAGCTACTAAAGGAAATTTAACTTGACCTATACCACCTTGATTTACTGGCATATTTTTCCATGCAAAGTGAGAAAATTCATTATCGCAAGATACGCCGATTACTTCAATACCTCTATCTTTAAAATCTTGATATCTTTTATCAAAAGCAATGATTTCAGATGGGCAAACAAAAGTAAAGTCTTTTGGATAGAAAAATACTACCGTGCCTTTTGGTCCTATATTTTTATAAAGATTAAAATCTTCAACTATTTGGTTATTTCCTAATACAGCTGGTGCTGTAAAATCAATAGCTTTTTTAGTAACTATCATTTTTTATCTCCTAATTAATAAATTTTATTTGTAACAAAATAATATCATTTGTAAATTTAAAAATTTATTAATTGTGTAAAATTATCCATAATTTAATTTTATTATCAAAATTAATAGATTTTAAGAATAAAATTAACACAATTTTGATAATCTTGCATTCAACATTAATATTAAGGAGTAAAAAATGGCAGTTAAAATTACTGATATTTGTATAGCATGTGGTTCTTGTATAGATGAATGCCCAGTAAGTGCTATCGTAGATGATGCAAATAATCCTGAGGGCGAAGACAGATATTATGTTTATGCAGATAAATGTGTTGAATGTGTAGGACACAATGATCAACCAGCCTGTGCAAGTGCTTGCCCAACTGATGGTTGTATTGTATGGAGTGATGTAGTAGGTGGTCAACCAAGTCGTGATAACATCGGTAGTGATTTAAGAGACGGTTCAACTCCAGTATTTGCTTAATAAATTTAATGTAAGTATCTTGATTTCAAGTTACTTACAAACCCTTCAATAACTCTAAACTTTTATATAAATTTAAAGCATTTTTTGGTATAATTAGCTCTTTTATAAATATAAAACTTATTTAAATTAAGGGGACGATTTTGGAAAAAACACTTTCTATTATTAAACCTGATGCAGTAAAAAAAGGTGTTATTGGTCAAATTTTAACACGCTTTGAAAACAATGGTCTAAGAATAGCAGCAACAAAAAAAATACAGCTTTCAGAAAAAGAAGCGCAAGAATTTTATGCTGTACACAAAGACAGACCTTTTTTTAAAGATTTAGTTGAATTTATGATCAGCGGTCCGGTTGTGGTTTCTGTTTTAGAAGGCGAAAATGCAGTGTTAAAAAACAGAGAATTAATGGGTGCTACAAATCCAAAAGAAGCAGCTCCTGGTACTATTAGAGCAGATTTTGCAGATAGTATTGATGCAAATGCAGTTCATGGAAGTGATAGCTTAGAAAATGCAAAAATTGAAATAGAATTTTTCTTTTCAAAAACTGAAATTTTATAATGAAAATTGCCTTTGCAAAACTTAGCTCTGTGGCTTATCCTTTTAAGCTAGATCTTGATAATATAGTTTTTGAAGGAACTATTACAAAAGTTAATCCAAAATTAGCAAAAATAAAAGCTAATTTCAAAGGATTTACTTATAGAAACTGCGATCGATGTGGCGATGAAATAGAGCTTGAAATCGATCAAAATATAGAGCTTTTTGCAAGCGATGGAATTTTTAAAGATGAAAATAATACTTTAAGTGATACTATGGAGTTTTTTGACTCTCATATAGATTTAATAGAACTTGCCACAAGTGAGTTACAATCTTATTTAAGTGATTATTTTTATTGTAATAAATGTTTAAATTAATAAAGGAGTAAAAAATGGCAGTACCTAAGAGAAGAGTGAGTAAAACTCGTGCAGCAAAACGCAGAACTCATTATAAAGTTACCTTACCTATGCCTATAAAAGACAAAGATGGTAGCTATAAAATGCCTCACCGTGTAAATCCAGTAACTAAGGAATATTAATAACGATGACAAGCATTGCTATTGATGCAATGGGTGGTGATTTTGGGGAAAAACCTATCATAGAAGGTGTGATTCAAGCTCTAAAAGAGCGTGAATTTAAAGCTATCTTGGTAGGGGATCCTCAAAAACTAAAAACCTTGATTCCTCAAGAATTAAACTCATACATAGAATACGAAGAAGCTTTTGATGTGTTTGCTATGGATGAAAATTCCACAGATGCACTAAAAAGAAAAGATAGTACTATTTACAAAGCCATTGATTTAGTAAGAAATCAAAAAGCAAAAGCTGTTGTTTCTGCTGGGCATAGTGGAGCTACTATGAGTTTAGCTACATTAAGGCTTGGAAGATTAGCAAATATTGCTAGACCTGCAATTGCTACTTTAATGCCAAATATCCATTCAAGAACACTTGTACTAGATGTTGGAGCAAATGTTGATTGTAAAAGTGAGCATTTATTTCAATTTGCTATTATGGGTGAAGCCTATGCTAAAGAGATTTTAAAAATTGCCAAACCTAGAGTTGCTTTACTATCAAATGGCGAAGAAGAATGTAAGGGAAATGAGCTTACCAAAGAAACTCATCAACTCTTAAAACAACTTCCAAATTTTGTCGGAAATGCCGAAGGTAGAGATATCTTTAATGGTACTATAGATGTATTAGTATGTGATGGATTTAATGGGAATATTTTGCTTAAAACAGGAGAAGGTGTAGCAAGTGTTATCACAAAGCTTCTAAAACAAGAAATTCAAAAATCTTTTTTAGCAAAACTAGGCTATCTTTTAGCAAAACCAGCTTTTAATGAACTAAAAACTCATATTGACTATGAAGAATACGGTGGAGCTCCGCTTTTGGGTGTAAAAGAATGTGTCATTATAAGTCATGGAAAAAGTGGTCCAAAAGCTATAAAAAATGCTATTTTTCAAGCATTAAATTTCACACAATCAAATATAAATCAAACTATAGAAAAAGAACTTTCTAATTATGAAATCAACTAAAGCTTCCTTAAAAAGTATAGCTTCTTATATCCCTACAAAAACTCTGAGTAATTTTGACTTAGAAAAAATGGTTCAAACTAGTAATGAATGGATATTAAGAAGAACTGGTATAGAACAAAGACACATAGCAAATGATGATGAGAATACAAGCGATCTTGGTACTAAAGCAGCTATTAAAGCCATACAAAGAGCTAATTTAAATCCTCAAGATATAGATGCGATCATCGTAGCTACTTTAAGCCCTGATTATTTTACCATGCCATCAACTGCATGTAAAATCGCTCATAATTTGGGCTTAAAAAATATCACCGCTTTTGATATTTCTGCCGCATGCTCAGGATTTATTTATCTTTTAGAGCTTGCAAAATCTATGGTTGAAAGTGGTACTAAAAAAAATGTATTAATCATAGGAGCTGAAAAAATTAGTTCTATTATGGATTATACTGATAGAAGCATTTGCGTGCTATTTGGCGATGGAGCTGGGGCTGGAATTGTATCTTTAGATGATAATTTTCCTATTATAGACACTCATACTGCAAGCGATGGGGAATTTGGAGATTTATTAATGACTCAAAGAGCTCAAAAAAGCAGTATCTGCTCTCCACTTTCCATGCAAATGAAAGGAAATGAGGTATTTAAAATCGCGGTGAATACTCTAAGTAATGATGTTATTGAAATTCTTGCAAAAAACAATATAAAAAGTGAAGAAATTGATCTTTTTATACCTCATCAAGCTAATTTAAGAATTATCAAAGCCGTACAAGAAAAATTAAATTTTACAGATGAACAATGCGTAGTTACTGTCCAAAAATATGGCAATACCTCAGCTGCTTCAATTCCTATGGCAATGAATGATGCTTACGAACAAGGTCGTTTAAAACAAGGTTCTTTAATATTGCTTGATGCTTTTGGTGGTGGTTTCACTTGGGGTTCAGCATTATTTCGTTTTGGTGGAGAAAATAACAAATAAGTAAAAACTTATTTGTTATTAAAAGCTCCAATTTGATCTAACACTGACTTTCTAGTTTGATTATCTGAAGAATCTACGCGGATATAAAATTCAACTCTATTGTTTATTTCATCTTCTTTGTTTGCACTCAAAGGATAATTTTCACCAAAACTAACCACTATAAGTTGAGCTGGATTAATTCCTCTAGTAATCAAATAATCAGCCACAACTTGAGCTCTTTTACTTGCTAAATCAAAATTTCTTTTAGGATCTTTATCACTTGCATCAGTATAACCTCTAAGTTCTATTTGAGCTTGTTTTGGCATTCTTTTTAAAACTTCGCTAATACGTTTTAGAAAATCTTGCACATCAGCTGAATCAATTTGTGTACTACCCCTAGCAAATTCAACCCTTGCAGGCAAATTTAAAACGATATTATTTTCTCTTTGATCTAATGCTGCTTTTAATTTTTCTATATTTTCTTGTTGGGTGATACTTAATTTTTTAAGCTTTTCAAGCTCTTCAACATTTGCATTAGATGGTGCACTGTATTTATTATGCACTTCACTTTCTTTTTCTAAAGGATTTGAAGCAGTAAATTCAAAAATTTTAACAAATTCAGTTTTTAAAGCCTCAGTTTTAGCGGGGTTACTTTCAGAAATCGCCCAAAGAGCAATAAAAAGCGCCAAAAGCAAACTTAAAAAGTCTGCATAAGGCACAGCCCATTTTTCACCTGCTGGACATTCTGGACATTTATGTTTTTTTCCCATTTTTTAACTCTTACTTATCAAATTGAGAAATTCTAGGCTCACCTTGTCCAAGGTAATTAAACAATTTAGCCTCTAAATCTCTAGGGTTAGCTCCCTCTGCAATACTTACTATAGCATGTGAGATCACTATCCTTTCTTTAATGAGCTCATGAGCATTAGCTTTGATTTTATGACCCCAAGGTCCAAATAAAGCATAAGCACCAAAAATCCCAGTTACCGTTGCAGTAAATGCTCCTGCAATACCTGCTGCCATAGCTTGAGGATCATCTAAAAGTTGCAAAGCAAGCATAAGTCCCATAACCGCACCAACAAGTCCCATAGTAGGACAAGTCTCACCAAAACGGATCCAGTATTCTGCCGTTTCTTTGTAATATTCTTCCATTTCCTCTATTTGGATTTCCATACTTTCTTTAATCTCTTCTACGCTCTTACCATCAACCATCATCATCATGGTTTCTTTTAAAAACTCATTATCAATTTCATTAGTTTTTGACTCTAAAGCCAAAAGCCCATCTCTTCTTGCTATGATAGAGTATTCTACAAGCTCAGCTATCCTTTGACTTAAATTTACCCCCGCACCTTTAAAGGCAAGTTTTAATTCTTTATAAGCTGCTTTAACAAATTTTTTATGAGTTGCTGTCATCGCACAAAAAGCCGCAGTTGGAACCACGATCAAAAATGAACTTAAATGCAAAACATGCAAAGGGTTACCACCCTCTAAAATATCCCCCACAGAAATACTAACAACAGCTAATACCATCCCAAGTATGGTTGAAAGATCCATTAATTATTCTCCTTATTTTAATGCGCCCCAATTTTTGGCAATACTTGATGAAGTTTTTAATTTAACTTTTAATTTTACAATATTTTCCATAATATCACTAGCATTTTTTGCAAATTCCTCACAAAGTTCATCTTTTACTTCAAAAATAAGCTCATCATGGATTTGTAAAATCAAGCGTTTATTCTCATCTAAATCTTTTGCAATTTCTATCATTGCAAGTTTTATTATATCGGCAGCAGAACCTTGAAGTGTAGAGTTAATGCTCTCTCTTTCATACATTGCCACATGCATAGGCTTTGCATTTTCAAAGTCAAAATAACGCTTACGGCCTAGTAAAGTCTTTATAAAACCATTTTGCTTAGCTTCATTTTTTACCTTTTCAAAATAAGTTTTTATACTAGTAAAATTCTCAAAATATTTTTCAATATATTCTTTAGCCAACTTTGCTTCTATTTTTAAATTTTGACTCAAAGTCTTATAACCCATACCATAAATAAGACCAAAATTTATACTTTTAGCAATACTTCTTGTCTCATAATCACTACGGTTAAAAATCATAATAGCAGTTTTTGCATGAATATCCTCATTGTTTGAAAACGCTTCTAATAATTTCTCATCTTCACTAAAATGCGCTAGCATTCTAAGCTCAATTTGTGAATAATCAAGCGAGATAAAACTAAATCCTTCTTTTGCTACAAAACAAGATTTATAATCTTTAGCATATTGACCATGCGCAGGGATATTTTGCAAATTTGGATCTTTTGATGAAAGGCGTCCCGTGGCTGTTCCTGTTTGTAAAAAGCTTGAATAAATTCTTGAGTTTTCATCTTTTTTAGCTAATTTCAACAAAGGTTCACAATAAGTGGAAACTAATTTAGCAAGCTCTCTATAAGCTAAAATTTCTCTCACAATCGGATGTTCATCTAAAATAGCATTTAAAACCTTTTCATCAGTAGAATATCCTGTTTTGCTTTTTTTACCACTTGGTAGCTTTAGTTTTTCAAATAAAATATCCCCTACTTGTTTTGGAGAATTAATATTAAATTTTTCACCTGCTAAATCATATATTTTTTCACTAAGTATTTTTATATCTTGATTAAAACTTTGCATTAGGCTTTCAAGCTTTTGAGTATCAAGTTTAATGCCATTATTTTCCATCATAATAAGCACTTTGATAAATTCAAACTCACTTTTTTGCGCAAGCTCAAACAAAGGCTTTTCTAAATTTTTTAAAAAATACAAATAAAATCTTAAAGCAACATAAGCATCCTCGGCTGCATATTTACAAGCTTTTTCTATATCCACCCCTGCAAAGCTTTCTCCTTTTTTTACCAAGTCTTCAAAATGCAAAGTCTCATAATCAAACAATCTTTTTGCTAAATCATCCATATTTACACGCAAACTTGGCTCTTTAAGCCATGCAAGTATCATAGTATCAGCATAGTTTTTTGGAGGAAGTAAATTAAAATTGTTTTTTATAATCTCAAAATCATATTTAAGATTATGACCTATAACCATGCTTTGATAGATTTTTTCTATACCCTTTTTAGCTACTTGCATAGAAATTTGCTTACAAACACCTAAATAATCATGTGCAAGTGGCACATAAAAAGCTTCACTTTCATGAAAACAAAAACTAAACCCTACTATCTTTGCTTCTTTAGTATCTAAGCCCGTAGTTTCAGTGTCAAAAGCAACAATGCTTTGATCATCAATTTTTTCTAAAATTTCAAATAATTCTTTCTCATCTAAAATTAATCTTGCATTAAATCCTAAATTTTTATCTTTATTAGTAGGATTAGTACGTAGTTTTTTTAATAAAGCATTTAATTCATAATGCTCCAAAATATCCATAATCTTAAGCAAGGGCTCATCTTTTGGATACTTACAATTTAAAAGCATATCTTTTACATCTAAATTTTCATACAAAGAAGCAAGTTTTTTGCTTAAAAAGGCATTTTCTTTGCCCTCAAGCAATAAATTACGACTTCTTTCATTACGCACTAGTGTTAAGTTTTCATAGATTCCCTCAATGCTTTCAAACTCATCAAGTAAATTCTTAGCTCCCTTAGCACCAATTCCTTTTACCCCTGGGATATTATCTGAGCTATCTCCACATAGAGCTAAAAAATCTCTTATTTGGCTAGGTTTTACCCCATATTTTTCTAAACACCCTGCTTCATTATAATCATTTTTTGAAATAGGACTATAAATACTAACTTTATCATCTTTTATAAGTTGATACAAATCTTTATCTTGAGTAATAATTCTTATAAAAATATCCTTATTTTCACACTCTTTAACCAAAGATGCGATGATATCATCAGCCTCATATCCTTCGCAAGAAAAACTTGAAAAACCCATTTTTTCTATCATTTGAATGCAAATTGGAATTTGAGCTAATAAATCAGGTGGAGGTGGAGTGCGGTTGATTTTATAATTTGGATCAATTTCACTTCTAAAAGTTTTTCCTTTACTATCAAGAGCAAAAATAATCATATCACTAGGATGATCATTTTTCAAACTATAAATAAAATTAGCAAAACCGCTAATCATATTACTAGCTTCGCCTTTTGAATTTTTCAAACCCTTTAAAGCATAAAAAAGTCTAAAGAAAAAGCCAAAAGTATCAATTATCGTTAAAGTTTTCATTTTTTTCCTATATATAAAAAATAACAATAATTATCGCCCAAAATTATTTAAAAGTCGGTAAAAAGTATTAAATTTCCATTTTAAGCATTTTAGATAAAATTATCATTTTGAAATTTCAAATAAAGGTTTAATCTTGCAAACAAAATCAATCGCGGATGAAAATTTTCAAACTCCACAAGGAAAAAAGGCCTTTAAAAAGGCTGTGTTTTCGTGTTGGCTAGGAACTGCTATGGAATATGCAGATTTTGCACTTTATGGCTTAGCTGCAGCTACTGTTTTTTCAGAAGTTTTCTTTCCTGAGCAAACTCCTGTTATAGCATTATTGCTTAGTTTTGTTACTTATGGTATAGGTTTTATTGCTAGACCTATTGGAGCTTTATTTTTTGGATATTTAGGAGATAAATACGGAAGAAAAAATGTATTGATGAGCACCATTGCATTAATGGGTATTTCAACTACTTTAATTGGTTTTATACCAAGTTATGCAGTAATTGGAATTTGGGCTCCTATATGTTTGGTTATTTTGCGTTTTATGCAAGGCTTTGGCGCAGGTGCTGAGCTTTCAGGTGGGACTGTCATGCTTGGAGAATACGCTCCTAGCAAACATAGAGGTTTAATCTCTTCCATCATCGCTCTTGGATCAAATAGCGGAACCTTGCTTGCAGCTTTTGTGTGGCTTTTAGTTACAAGCATGGATGATTCTAGTTTTAAAGAATGGGGATGGAGAATTCCTTTTATAGGAAGTATTTTTATAGCACTTTTTGCTGTTTATATGCGTTTAAATGTAAAAGAAACTCCTGTTTTTGAAAAACAAAAAGAATTAATGCTAAAAATTCGTCATGAAAATGAAGTACATATGAAAAAAGATGAAAGAACTTTTTGGCAAAAAAGTCGTGCATTTTGGACTATGGTGGGTATAAGAATAGGAGAAAATGGGCCATCTTATCTCGCACAAGGCTTTATAGTAGGCTATGTAACTAAAATTTTACTTCTTGATAAATCAGTAGCCACAACTGCTGTTGTTATCGCTTCTTTGGTGGGATTTTTAGTTATACCTTTAGCAGGATATTTAAGTGATAAATTTGGAAGACGTATTACTTATAGAACCTTTTGCTTACTTTTAATGCTTTATGCCTTCCCTGCTTTTATGCTACTTGATAGTAAAAATGAAATTATTGTAATTTTAACTATCATCGTAGGTATGTCTTTGGCATCTTTAGGGATTTTTGGTGTGCAAGCTGCGTGGGGTGTAGAACTTTTTGGAGCAAAAAATCGCTATACCAAAATGGCGCTAGCAAAAGAATTTGGCTCTATACTTTCAGGGGGTACTGCTCCTATGATAGCTTCAGCTTTGCTTGCTTATTATGGCACTTGGTGGCCAATAGCCTTGTATTTTGTTATCACCGCAGGAATTGGTTTTATCACAACCTTCTTTGCGCCAGAAACTAGAGGTAGGGATTTAAATTTAATAGAAGATGCGATATGATACGCCTTATTTTAGATACTGATATAGGTAATGGCGTAGCAGGGGCTAATACCGATGATGGTTTAGCTCTTGGACTTATTTTAGCCTCCAAAGAAATCAAACTTGAGATGATTAGCACTTTAAGTGGTAATGTGCAAGCTTTAACCGCTTATAGTGTTGCTAAAGATTTATTAAATAAGCTTAATCTAGACATACCTTTGTATTTAGGTGCTCATGAAGCTTTATATGAAGATAGTCGTTTTTGGAGACAAAGACTAGATAAAAGCGTAGAAGAGTTTAAGCTTACTCATCTTTGGGATCATATAAAACCTATAAAAATCTTAGAAAACATAAGCCCAAATGCTTGTATGAAAATGGGCGAACTTGTTATGCAAAATCCAGGTGAAATTTCAATTTGTGCTATAGGACCTTTAACAAATATAGCCATAGCCATGAAGCTTTTTAAAGACTTTGATAAAAACGTGAAAGAAATTTTTATCATGGGTGGAAGCTTTGATATGCCTTATCATATCAAAGATACAAATTTTGGTTTTGATCCTGAAGCTGCTAGTATAGTTTTAAACTCAAGAGCTAAAATCACACTTGTTCCTTATAATGCAACAATGCAAACTATGCTCACTCATGAAGATTTAAATGCTTTAGAAAATCAAAATCCTCTTTGTGATTTTTTAGTACAGACTTTAAGAGTTTGGATTGATTATGCAAGCAAAACAAGAGGCACAAATGGCACATGGATACATGATGCATTAACTGTTGCTTATATGCTTGATCCTAATTTAGCAAATTTTAATGAGTATTTAGTAGATGTCATTTGTGATAGTACTTTTGCTAGAGGAAGCACGATAAGGTGTTTTAAAGATGCAAAAATGCCTATGAAAAATCATGAATTAAAAAACACTATAAAAGTTTTAAAAGATATTGATAATGCTAGACTTTTAAATCTTTTAAAATCAAGACTTTTAAATGGAATTTGCTATGAAAATTACAAAAGCATAACGACTTAATTTACCCAAGGCTATAAAAATACTTGCTTTTAAAAAAGAATACTTAGCAAATCCAAGCCCTAGCGCAAAAAGATCTCCCACTATGGGCAAAAAAGTAAAAAAAGCATACAAAGAGCCAAATTTTTTAAAGTTTGCATTGATTTTTTCTAATTTACGTAAAGAGCCTTTAAAATATTTTTCTAAAATTTGGCTCTCTCCAAAATAAGCTAACGCATAAGTACTCAAACTACCCAAAGTATTCCCCAAACTTGCAACAAATAAAACCATATAAGCATTAAAATCTAATTTCACAAAAGCAAGCACAAAAGCTTCACTTGCCATAGGTAAAAGTGTGCTAGAGAGAAAACATACTATAAAAAGCCCTATATAGCTTATATCATTATATAAAAAATCAAACATACAAATTTTCTTAGTATTTATTTTCTAAACTATCATTTTAAAGAATTTTTAATAATAATTATCTTAGAATGTAAAGTCATTTGGCAATTTTTTAAAAGGAAAAACTATGGAAAGGGAAAAATTTTCTAAACTAAATTTAGAATACTCATTTAACAAAGCTTCTTTTTCTTGGCGTTAAGCCTGCTCTACATTTTCAATCATTTTTATTTTACATTTTTAGTTTTAGTTGATCATTTTTGATTTTATATTATTAATCATTTTAAGGAAATACTATGAAAAAATATTATGGAAAATTTGGTGGGCAATTTGTGCCAAATGAAGTAAAAATAGCATTAGATGAAGTAGAAAAAGCTTTTTTAAAACTCAAAAAAGATAAAGATTTTAACACAGAATTAAAAGAACTCTTAGCTAATTATGTGGGAAGACCTACGCCTTTATACCATGCTAAAAATTTAAGCAAGCTTTATAATCATGAAATTTATTTAAAAAGAGAAGACTTAACTCACACAGGAGCTCATAAGATCAACAATGCCATAGCTCAAGCCTTAATGGCAAAGAAAATGAATAAGAAAAAAATTATTGCTGAAACTGGAGCAGGACAACACGGGCTTGCAACTGCTACTGCAGCAGCACTTTTGGGACTTGAATGTGAGATATTTATGGGGGCTATTGATGTAAAAAGACAAGCCTTAAATGTCTATAAAATGGAGCTTTTAGGAGCAAAAGTTCATGCGGTAGAAAGTGGAAGTAAAACTTTAAGCGATGCAGTAGATGAGGCTTTAAATTTTTGGGTTAAAAATACTAAAGAAGTATTTTATGTAGTAGGAAGTGCAGTGGGGCCTTATCCTTATCCGCAAATTGTTACGCATTTTCAAAGTATTATAGGTAAAGAATGCAAAATGCAACTTAGAAAATTAAATAAAAAAGTAGATTACATCATAGCAGCAGCTGGAGGTGGTAGCAATGCTGCTGGAATTTTTCATGCATTTTTAAAAGATGAAAAAGTTAAGCTTATAGGCGTTGAAGCAGCAGGTTTAGGAAAAGATACACCTTATCATGCAGCTACACTTACTAAAGGTAAAGAGGGTATTATCCATGGTATGAAAACTAAGGTTTTACAAGATGATAAAGGAAACATTGCTCATACTTTTAGCATCTCTGCTGGGCTTGATTACCCTGGCATAGGTCCTTTGCACGCATATTTACAAGAAAGTAAAAGAGCAAGTTATTATGCTATTAGCGATGATGAGTGTATTAATGCTTTAAAATTATTATGTAAAGAAGAAGGTATTATACCCGCTATTGAAAGCTCACATGCATTAGCTTATCTAGAAAAACTTTGCCCTACTTTAAAGAAAAAAAGCGTGATAGTTGTAAATCTTTCAGGAAGAGGCGATAAAGATATGCAAAGTATTTATGAGTATAAAAAAGGTGAAATTTATGGTTGAAGTAAAACTTCAGCCAATTTATTTTTTTGTGTTTTTTAGCTCTAAATTTAGATAATACCCCGTATAAGAACCACTTTTTTCATGATTTTTAGCAAGCTCTTCAACGCTACCTTTAGCTATAACCTTACCACCTTTAACTCCACCTTCAGGTCCCATATCGATGATATAATCAGCATTTTTAATAACATCTAAATTATGCTCTATCACAAACACACTATTTCCAAGATCAACTAAATGTTGCAAAACTAAAATAAGTTTATTAACATCTTCAAAATGAAGTCCTGTTGTAGGCTCATCTAAAATATAAAGAGTTTTTCCTGTATCGCTTCTGCTTAATTCTTTAGCTAGCTTAATACGCTGAGCCTCCCCACCACTTAAAGTAGTTGCATTTTGTCCTAAGGTAAGATAATCAAGCCCAACTTTTACCAAAGTATCAAGCTTTTGTTTTATCTTTGGCACAGAAGTAAAAAACTCACTTGCTTCAATAATACTCATATTTAAAACATCAGCTATGCTTTTACCTTTATATTTAATCTCTAAAGTTGCATCATTATATCTTTTACCATTGCAAACATCACAAGTTACCATCACATCAGGTAAAAAGTGCATTTCTATTTTAATTTCACCATCGCCGCTGCACTTTTCACATCTTCCACCTTTAACATTAAAAGAAAAACGCCCTGCTTTATAACCTCGCATTTTAGCTTCTTTAGTAGCTGCAAAAAGATTACGAATTTCATCCATAGCGCCTGTATAAGTAGCAGGATTTGAACGCGGTGTTCTTCCTATAGGACTTTGATCAAGATAAATCACCTTATCAAGTTTTTCCAAACCTTCTATTTTAGCCCCACTTAGTTTTTTAACTTTTTTAGCACGGTTAAGCTCTTCTTTTGCAAATGGAAGCAAAGTTTGTAAAATCAATGAGCTTTTACCACTTCCTGAAACGCCTGTAATTGCTACAAGATTGCGTAGTGGAAAATCTACGCTTAGATTTTGAATATTATTAATACTCACATCTTTTAAACTAATAAAATCTTTTTGTTCTCTATTTTTTTGATGGGCAATTTGCTTTTTACCGCTCATATAAAGGGCGGTTTGGCTTTTGCTTTTTAATAATTCTTTATAAGTTCCACTAAATACAACCTCACCACCAAATTTACCAGCATTTGGACCAATATCTACGATAAAATCTGCCTCTTCTATAGTCATTTTATCATGCTCAACCACGATTAAAGTATTACCCTTTTGCTGAAGATTTCTTAAAGTTTTAATGAGTTTTGCCGTATCTCGCTCATGTAAACCAATGCTAGGCTCGTCTAAAACATACATCACTCCACTTAAACCACTACCAATTTGAGATGCTATACGAATTCTTTGAGCCTCACCCCCGCTAATGGTTCTTGCATCACGCCCTAAAGATAAATACCCAAGTCCTACATCATAAAGAAAAAACAATCTTTCATTAATTTCTTTAAAAATAGGCTTAGCTATCAATCTTTCTTGCTCACTTAAATACGCAAAATTAGCTTCTTTTGAAAAAAATGCAGTGGTATTTTCTATGCTCATATCTAAAATTTCACCCAAATTTTTCTCAGCTACTTTTACAGCTAAACTCTCAGCTCTTAAACGATGGCCATTGCAATCTTTGCAAGTTTTTTCGCTCATATACTCGCTTAAATCTTTTTCATCTTTTAGCATTTCATAGGCATATTTAACCGCACCTTCAAATTTACGACTTAAGCGATGTCTTTTCCATAAAAAGTTAATTTCCTTGGCATTACCATAAAGCACTAGACGCTTTTCTTCTTCACTTAACTCATTATATGGAATTTTTATCCTGATATCATTTTGCTCACAAAAGGCCATTAAAAACTTATAATAATAACTTTTATTAAACCCATATAAAAGCTTTATAGCTCCTGCTTCTAAGCTTAATTCTTCATTGATAAGCTTTTTCATATCTAGCGTATATCTTATACCAAGACCATCACAACTTGGACAAGCACCTTTTGGAGAATTAAAAGAAAAACTCAAAGGCTCAAGCAAAGGAAAAGAAATTTTACAATCAAAACAAGCATTATGCTCACTATAATGAAAATGTTTTGCTATGTTTAATTCTTCATTATTTAAAACTTCAATTTCCACTTCACCAAAGCTCTCACTAAGCCCTTTTTCTATATCGCTTGCAAGTCTTGCTAGCATATCATCTTGCACTTGGAGTCTATCTATTACAAGTTTTATTGTATGTTTTTTGGTTTTAGCAAGCTCAATATCCTCATCAAGACGCGTTAAAACCCCATCAATTTGTGCTCTAACATAGCCTTTTGCGACTAAATTTTCCAAAAGATCTGCAAAAGTTCCCTTTTTTTCTTTAATCAACGGCGCATAAATGATGATTTTTGCCCCTTTTGGAAGCTTTAAGATTTCACCTACGATATCTGCTGCACTCATAGATGAAATTTTTTGACCACATTGATGACAATGTTGCGAGCCAATCCTTGCGTATAAAAGTCTTAGATAATCATAAATTTCAGTAATAGTTCCAACGGTTGATCGAGGATTTTTAGAAGTTGTTTTTTGATCAATAGCAATAGCAGGAGTTAAACCTTCTATTTTATCAACATTTGGTTTACCCACTTTATCTAAAAACTGCCTTGCATAAGCACTTAAACTTTCAATATAGCGACGTTGTCCTTCTGCATAAAGCGTACCAAAAGCTAAAGTGGATTTACCACTTCCACTAAGTCCTGTAAAAACTATGAGTTTATTTTTAGGAATTTCTAGGTTGATATTTTTAAGGTTATTCTCTTTAGCACCAATGATATTTATTTTGTCATTATTCATAAAAATCCTCTTTTTACCTAATCAAGCATATTTTTTAGCAAAATCTTTCATAAATTCACTTAACTTTTGAACCTTTTCAATGCTGATAGAATTATAAATACTAGCGCGAATTCCACCTAAAATTTTATGCCCCTTAAGACCTATCATACCATTTTCTTCAGCTTCTTTTACAAAAACTGGCTCTAAGTTTTTATCACAAGCTATATTAAAACTAACATTCATTAATGATCTATCCTCTTTTTTGGCATGACCTTTATAAAAACCATTACTCTCATCAATCACATCGTATAAAATTTTAGCCTTTTGTATGTTTTGCTCATTGATTTTATCTAAGCCACCTTGATTTAAAAGCCATTTCATTTCAAGATTAAACATATATATAGCAAAGGTTGCAGGTGTATTAAATAAAGAATTATTTTCAGCATAAACGCTATATTTTAACATACTAGGTATATTTTTGTTTTTACTACGCTCTACCATATCTTTGCGGATAAATGCACAAGCAAGTCCTGAAATTCCTGCATTTTTTTGCACTCCACCAAAAAGCATAGCAACATTAGAAAAATCTATCTTTTTAGAGAAAAAATCACTAGAAGCATCAATTATCAAAGGACTTTTAGTCTTTGGATAGTTTTTATATTGGGTTCCATAAATGGTATTGTTAGAGCATATATAAGCATAATCTGCATTATCACTAAATTCAAATTGTGGGATATGATCAAACTCACTTTCTTGGCTACTTGCTACTATTTTTGTATTTACTCCTAAAATTTCAGCCTCTTTAATAGCCTTTTTAGTCCAAACTCCCGTATTAGCAAATTCACAAACTCCACCCATATATAAATTCATAGGTATCATAGCAAATTGCAAACTAGCTCCACCTTGCATTAAAAGCACTTCATAATCATCATTTACATCATAAAGTTCTTTTGCCATTTTAATAGCTTCAAAATGCACTTCTTCAAAAACCTTTCCACGATGAGAAACTTCCATAATAGAAAAGCCTTTACCATGATAATCAAACAAATGCTCCTGTGCTTCTTTTAAAACCTCATCAGGCAGATTTGAAGGACCTGCACTAAAATTCATTACTCTCATTTTGTCTCCTTTTTATAGTATTTGGGCTTCTTTACTCTCATTTATTGAGCAAAGTTTTATAATATCTCCTTTTTTTAGTTTTTCAAGAGAGATATTTTTGCCATCTTTTTGTAAATTTATCAAATTTTTACTTTTATCAAAGAAATTTTTATGCTGAGTTAAAAGCTCTTCAAAATTATTAAGTTTGTTTTCATAATTTAATAATTTTAAATTTAAAACGCTCTTTAGTTGACTTTGTAAAAAACCAAGCTTTTGTTTTCTAAGAAAAAAAGCATTTTCTAAAGATTTCGCTTTGGCTAAATTTTGTAAATGATCGATTTTATTTTGATAAAACTTAAGATGATTTAACATTTGGTTTTTAAAACGCATAGCAAGCTCATCAAGTCCTTGTTCTAAGCTGAGTTTATTTGGAAAAATCATATCAATAGCCGCACTTGGAGTTGGTGCTCTTAAATCTGCTACAAAATCACTAATAACATAATCAATCTCATGTCCAATAGCAGAAACAACAGGCGTTTTTAAAGAAAAAATACATCTTGCAAGTTCTTCATCATTAAAACAAAACAAATCTTCTCTGCTTCCGCCACCTCTTGCTAAAATAATCGCATCTAAATTAAACTCATCAGCTTTTTTTAAAGCATTTATCAAAGAATTTGGAGCGCTTTGTCCTTGAGTGAGGGCGTTAAAAATAATTATTTTGCAAAGATTATATTCTTTTTGTGAAATTAACTTTAACATATCTTGCAAAGCAGCTGAAGTAAAAGAAGTGATTATGCCTATTTTTTTAGGAAATTTAACAATGCTTTTTTTAGCATTTGTATCAAACAAACCTTCTTTTTCAAGCTTTTCTTTTAGGGCTAAAAATTTAGCTTCTAAATCCCCAAGGCTTGTTTTTTGCATACTTTTAGCGATAAATTGATACCTACCACTTGCTTCATATAAACTCACATAACCTCTAAGATCAAGCATATCGCCAACCTTAGGTTTAGTTTGAACAAATTGATTAAAGCCTTTAAACATCACGCAAGCTATGCTTGATTTTTCATCTTTTAAATCAAAATACCAATGTCCTGAACTATGAATGGTAATTTTAGAAATTTCTCCACTAAGCTCTATATCATCAAGATGAAATTCTAATAAGCTTTTAGCTTTTAGATTAAGTTCTGAAACTTTCATTTTTTTCTTGCAATAAACATAGAGCAAACACCAAAGCTAAAGCTTTTATACTCTAACATTTCAAAGTGCCCACTCAATTCTTTAATAAATTCTTCTTTGCTTAAAAAATCTTCTATAGAATTTGGTAAATACTCATAAGCACTATAATTTTTACTAATAAATCCACCCACTTTTGGCAAAATATTTTTTAAGTAAAAATCTCTACAAGCAGCTATAAAACCACCCTGCTCTCTTTTGGTAAATTCAAGTACAAGTAAAATCCCATCCTTTTTTAACACTCTTGCAAATTCTTTTATAGCTTCTTTCCTATCTACCACATTGCGTATGCCATAACTTATACTTATGATGTCTGCACTTTCATTTTCGAGTGGAAGTTCTTGTGCTTTTGCTTGTACAAAAGTCGCATCAGGATTTTTTTTCCTAGCCACTTCAAGCATGCCCGCACTTGGATCAACCCCTTTTATACTAATGATATTTTTATTTGCTCTTAAGGCTTGATTTTGCCATTCTATAATCATATCGCCCGTACCACAAGCTACATCGATAATATCAAGTTCATTATTAGAAAATTTAAAAACATCCAAACAAGCTTTTTTTCTCCAACTCACATCACTTCCAAAACTTAAAATTCTATTAGCCTTATCATAAGTTGGTGCTATATCATCAAACATTTTAACTATTTTTTCTTGTTTTTGCATGTTTTTCCTAACTATATATTTTTAATTTTTTGATGCTTTTTGCAATTTGTTTTATTATATTTTCATCATAAGAATTTTGGTCTAAATGATTATATTTAAAATAATTTTTCAACTTTTTAATGCTTTTTTCTTCAAACATAGTTGCAAAATAGCATAATAAAAATTTTATTTTTTCTAATTCTTCTTCAAGATTTGTTTGAGATTTTACAATTTTTTTCTTTAAAAAAACTAATTCTTTTCTTAGTTTAAAAGCTATTAAAGACTTTAAAATTTGATTTTTTCCTTGATAAAATTCATAATCATTTTTTAAAATAAAATCCGCATCAAGAAAAATATCATTAATTTTTTCATCGCTTAAAATAAAAATATATTTTTCTAGTTCAAACTCATGGTATTTTTTCATATTAATTTGATTTATCAAAAATGAAAATTGTTGTTTTAGCTTATTTTGAATATTTTTTTCAAAAAGAGCATCAAAAACATCAAGACAAAAACAAATTTGTTTAAGGCTTATAAAACATTGTTCCAAGTTTTTTTCACTTGAATTTTTTAAAAAATTTAATCTGTCATTTTTTAAGTTTTTTAAAAGAACGAAAAGTAAAATTTTACCAGCTGAAAAACTTTGAATTTGATTTGGAAAATGCAAGTTAATATCTTTTTGTTTATCTAAAATTTTAATACATCTAGCACTATCAAAAACTTTAGAAAGATCCCCATATAATGCTAAATTTTTACTATAAAAATTCTCATCATCTGTAATTTCTTTATAATTTTTAAAAAAATGAGGTAAATCAAACCGCTTTGCTTCTTCAACGGTGGAAAAAATCACTTTTAAAATGACCAAATTTTTTAAATTGTTTTTAAATTTATAAAGGAAAAATTGGGTATTATCAAGCTCAAAACTAATTCTTGTTTTTTTTATTATATTGGTTATAGCATTTTTACTTTTTTGATGTTTAAATTCTTTTTTAGATATTTTATGAGTTTTTTTATCTAAAATATCATGTAATTTATAAAATGTAAATTGATAATAATCTTGATTGATTTTTTTATATTTGATATCACAAAAAGGATTTATACGTGTAAAAAATACACGTATTTTATCCTTAGAATAAGCAAGTTTTTCTTCTTTTAAAATTTTGATAAAATCATCGTTTTCAATTAAAAAGCGTCTTTGTACTTCACAAATCATTTTACTTGCAAAATTTACAACCATTCACATAAGCAAACACGCCAAGATAGTCAATAATATTACCAATCTTTTTCTCAAGATCTTCTTGGTATTTATTAATCCCGCTATCTTCATAGCGCACATCTTCTATGTGATTGCATTTACTGCAAATTACATGAATATGTGGATATTCATAAATATCATAACAAGTTTTTTGATTTGGAGTATTAATTTCTACTACCAAACCTTGTTCTTTTAAGGTATTTAAATTTTTATATACCGTAGCTAATGAGATAGAAGGATATTCTTCTTTAATACTTTCATACAAAGATTCTATATTAGGATGCTCGTGGCGTTTTAAAATTTTTAAAATACAAAGTCTTTGTGGAGTAGCTTTTAAATCACAGTTTTTAAGCATTTGAATAAGTTCCATAGTCTATTCTCCAAATATTTTTACTTATAGTATAACTCTTTTTTTATAAAAAAATGATTATATTAAAAGATATTTTTTATCTTTTAATAAATTTTAATTTTTTGACACAATGAATCAATATCAAGTTCTAAAAATTTTTCCACTTCACTTGTTTTGCCATGGGCTATAAATTGATCTTCAAATTCAAAACTTACTAGTTTTATATGATAAAGATTTTCTTTTTGTAAAAAATTTGCAATCAAACTTCCCACTCCACCTATTTTAGCACTATCTGAAAAAACAAACCAAGTTTTTGTATCTTTTGCCAACTCTTTTAAAAGCTCTTCATCTAAAGGCTTTGCAAAAATCAAATCTATTAAGCTCGCATAATCTAGTCCAAGTTTATCTAAAGCTAATTTTGCCTTAGCCACACCTTGACCAAAACCTAAAAATACTTTATCGCTTTGTACTTTAGATAAAATTTGAGCTTTAGCAAGTTTTATCTCACATGGATTAAAATCATCATTTAATAAAAAATTACCCCTAGGATAGCGAAAAGCAAAAACGCCTTGATGAAAATATGCATATTCCATAATATTTTCCATCATAGCCTCATCTCTTGGAGCTGCTAGAGTAATATTTGGTATAGCACTTAAAAAGCTAATATCAAAAACACCCTGATGAGTTTCTCCATCTTCTCCTACAATTCCTGCTCTATCCATAGCTATAACTACATTTAAATTCATAATAGCACAATCATGAATTACTTGATCATAAGCTCTTTGCATAAAAGTACTATAAATTGCTATAAAAGGTTTAAAACCTTCTTTTGCCATAGCCGCCATAGAAGTAACTGCATGTTGTTCTGCAATTGCGACATCCCAAAAACGTTCAGGGTATTTCTCTATTAATTTATCAAGTCCAGTACCACTTGGCATAGCAGCAGTTACACCCACTATATTTTCATATTTTTGAGCTAAATTCAGTAGGGTATTTGAAAAAATTTCTGTGGCGCTTTTTTTACTTATATTTGCCTTTAAACTCTCCCCGCTACTTCTATCAAAAGCACCTACTCCATGCCATTTAGCATTTTTTCCCTCGGCTAATGCATAACCCTTGCCTTTGATAGTTTGCGCATGCACAACGCAAGGTTTTTTCATAGCTTTTGCTTGATTGAGCGCATTAATAACCTCATTTAAATTATGTCCATCAATGGGACCAATATACTCAAGCCCTAATTCTTCAAATAAAAGTCCAGGTGTGATAAGTCTTAAGCCCTCTTCAAAACGCTTTGCCATATAAGAAGCGCCTTGAGGAAAGTATTCTAAAAGATTTTCTATGCGTTTTTTAAATTTTTGATAAAACTGCGTTGCCATTGCCTGAGAAAGGTATTTTGAAATAGCTCCAATTGGCCTTGATATACTCATTTCATTATCATTTAAAATGATCACACAAGGGTATTCTCTATCACCAAGTTCATTTAAAGCTTCATAAGCCATACCCGCACTTAGCGCTCCATCGCCTATTAATACAACAGGCAAACGATCTTCATCTTTTAATCTTATAGCCTTGCAAGCTCCAACTGCTAAAGATATAGAAGTGCTTGAATGTCCTGCTACAAAATAATCTCCCTCATCAGGCTTTGTATAACCACTTAAACCATTAAATTGCCTTAGAGTTTGAAAATTATTTATTTTACCACTTAAAAGCTTGTGTGGATAAGATTGGTGTGAAACATCAAAAATAAAAGGATCTTTTTTTACATCAAAAACATAATGCATTCCTATACTAAGCTCAACTACACCTAAATTTGAACTTAAATGTCCACCATTTTTACTCACTGTGTCTATAATAACTTCACGCAAATTGTTAGCTAAATTTTCTAGCTCTTTAATTTGCATATTTTTAATATTTAAGTTATTTAAGTCTATCATTCATTAACCATATTTTTGATTTTTTGCAAACGATTATTAAGGTTTGATTCTATATTGCCTGCATCACTTAATATTAAAATACTCCCCTTATTAATCGCATCATCAAGGCTAAATTTGATACTACTTTGCTCTTGTTCTAAATGTGATTTTACATATTCAAAATCATCAGGATTTAATTTTAATTCTATCTTAGTAGCATTTTTAAGCTCATTCATAAGTTCTTTTGCCAAATTTAAGGCTATAAGTGAAGAATTTTCCTCAAGTTCTTTTGCAATTACCTCTTTTGCGATAATTACAGCTGTATCGGCTAATTCTTTTTCATTTTTAGATAAAAACTCATTTAAATTTTGCACTGTATTTTCAAGTTTTTCTACACTTTTTAAGTATTTTTCTTTTAAAGCTTCTAATTCACTTTCAAAATTTTTTTGAGCTTGTTCATAACCTTCTTTGGTAAATTTTTCTTTTGCATGTTCTAATTCTGTATTTAAGCGATTGTTAAATTCAGCCTCTTGGCTTTCTATTTGCATTTGTAATTTAATAATATTTCCTGACATTTCATCAGTTTTTTTAAGCAAATCTTCTACAAAATCAGGTTGGATTTGTGGTTGTGGGACTTGTGGGGTAGTTTCTACTGTTTGATTTTCCACTGCTTGCTGAGTAGTATTTTGAGCCAGAGGAGCTTGATTTATAGTTTGAGTTTCTTCTTGTTTTTGCTCTTCATTAGAAGACATTTCACTCATAACTTTAAAATGATATCCTTCAACTACATGAGCAGAAATATTTTCAGGTGAAATTACATTAGTTAATTTAGCCATAATCTTACTCTATCATCTCATCAGCCTCACCCACTTGGATAAGACCTTGTTCTGCAAGTTTTTGCACCACTTCTACAACTTTTCTTTGTGCTTCTTCTACATCTTTTACACGCACAGCACCCAAAAAGCCCATTTCTTCTACAAAAGCTTCAGCAGCACGCGTTGACATATTTGCCATAAATTTTTGCTTTAAATCCTCGCTTGCACCCTTTAAACCTATCATCAAATCGCGTTTATCAGCAGCTTTTAAAACTTCTCTAATCGCATTAGTACTAAGCTGAGAAATATCATCAAAAGTAAACATTAAATCTTTAATGGTTGTAGCAAGTTTTTCATCACTTTGCTCAATATAAGAAAGTGTTGTTTTGGATGCTTTTTGACCCAAGCGATTAAGCACTTCAGCAACCGCTCTTGGACCACCCACTTCAACTTTATAAGAAGTAAGACTTTCAAGTTTACTTTCAAGCACCGCAGATACTCTTTTGATAATTGAAGGTGAAATATCCCCAAGATTTGCCATTCTTATTACAACCTCAGCCCTTAACTCATCGCTAAAATATTCCAAAGTTTCAGCAGCTTGAGTAGTATCCATATGAGCTAAAATCAAAGCTATGGTTTGAGGGTGTTCTTTAATGATAAAGTCAGCAAGCTGTTGTGGTTTGATTTGAGAAAGATAAGCAAAATTTTGATTATTTTCCATACTTTTGGTAAGTTTTTCCAAAATTTTATTGGCAATTTCAGGGCCAAAAGTTCTAAATAAAATTTCTTTTGCATATTCCAAACCGCCACTTTTTAGGTATTGGTTTGATTGTAATAAAGTATAAAATTCTTCTAAAACTGCAGTAGCAACTGGTTTGTCAACATTTTTTGCTAAAGCGATATAGCGAGAAATTTCAGTGATGACATTAATATCCATATGAGAAAATAAAACTGTCGTTACATCTTCTCCAAGTTGAATTAAAAAAATTGCGACCTTTTCTGGCATAGAAAGGTCATCATAGACCATTTTTTGTTCTTCACTAAGCTTTATCATCAGATATCCTTCTCACCAAATTCAGCTTCATTTTCAACAAGTTTTTGTAACAATAATGCCACTTCTTCACCTTTTTCATTAGCCACTGCTCTTAATTTTTCGAGCAAGACATCATATTGAAGTGCATCTTCATCAAAATTATCCCCAAAGCCAAGTTGTTCTTCAACTTTCTTACGTGCTGCGTTGAATTTTTCAATAGCATCTTCAGCCTCGTCAATGATTTGCCCGTCTTTTCCTTCCATCTCTTCTTCAAGCTTGATATCTGCAAGCATTTTTTGTGAAAATGGCACAATAACTTTTTTATAAAAGATGAAAAGTAAAATCGCAGCAAAGACATACTTAACAGGCGGGATAAATGGCTCAACAAATCTTGAATAGAAAGTTTGAACCTTATTTTCAACTTTAGCTGTTCTATGAAATTCCAAATTATTTACTTCAACCGCATCACCTCTAGCAAGATTAAAACCTATAGCGCCTTTAGTGAGATTTTCAATAGCTTGAATTTCTTTATCGCTCAAAGGAATATATTCATTAGTAATATTTCCCTGATCATCAGTAATTACTTTGTATTTTCCATCTACTACAACGGCTGCAGAAATTCTTTTAACGGTTGCAAATTGCTTAGTGGTATTGGTGATTTTTTTAGAAATTTCATTATTAGTTGTAGTTTGGTTTTTAGTATAAACCTCGCGTGCACCTTTATCATCTAAACCTTCTACAGGACCGATGTTTGAAACAGCGCCTGGTACACCTTGATTTTCTTTATCTTTATAACCTTCTCTATGTTCTTCTAAAGTTTGCTCACTACGCACGACTGTGTTTGGATCATATACTTCACTTTGTGATTCTTCTTTAGAAAAATCATAATCAATACTAACCTTTGCTACTACCCTATCATAACCACCCGCAAATGGAGCAATAGAAGCAACAATTTTTTGCTCTAATTCATATTCTTGATCTCTTTTATATTTAATTTGAGCAGCAATTAAATCACTCTCAAAAGCACCCTCATCATCTAAAGGAATACCTTTTTGATCCATGATTTTTACATTTTCAGGGGTGAGTTTTGTCACTGAAGAAGCAATTAAGTTTTTAATCCCCATAATTTGCTTTTTATTAAGCTTTAAGCCTTCTTTTATCGTCAAAGCTACTGAAGCAGTTGGTGGGACTTGTTGTTGAGTAAAAAGTGTATCTTTAGCAAAAGCAATATGCACTGTGGCGCTATGAATAGGCTCTAAACTTTCAATCGTTCTAGCAAGCTCACCTTCTAATGCTCTTTGGTATTTTACCTTTTGCTCAGCTTCTGTTGCGCCAAATTCTTGTTTATCAAAAAGCTCAAAACCTACTTTATTATCTTTTGGCAATAACCCTGCAGAAGCAATAGCTAAACGCTGCTTATATACTTGTTCATTAGGTACTAAAATAGTTCCTTCATCACGCAAAATATAAGGAACCCCACTTTTTTCAAGTTGCGTTACTATCATCGCTGAATCGCTAGTATTAGCATTTTCGAATAATACTGAATATCCAGCCTCACTAGCTACTGTAGAACCACTTCTAAAAAGGGTTAAAAATACTAAAAATCCAACTACAACAACAATAGAAGCAGCAATGATAATACGCTGTCTTAAACTTAAATTTTGATAAAGCTGACCTACTTGGTGCAGTATAGTTTTATAATCCATTTATTTCCTACAAACTAAAAATTTTTAGAAAACTCTTCAAAAAACCTTGAATTTTCATACTCTGTACCTATACTTATACGCACAGCATTTAAACCATAACTTTGTAAATTTCTTATTATTATACCGTTTTTAAGCAATTTTTCAGATAAATCTGTGCTATTTTTTTCATCAAAAAAATAAGTAATAAAATTTGTATAGCTTGGAATGTATCGAATTTTATAATTTTTAGCAAAATCTTCATAAAGTTTCATTTGTGAAAAATTATTTTCCAAAGTTTTTTGCACAAACTCATCATCATCTAACGCAGCAACAGCAGCTTTTAAACTCAAATTAGTCACATTAAAAGGTGCTCTTAATTTATAAAACGCATTGATAATTTCCTTGCAAGCTATACCATAACCTACTCTCATACCACCCAAACCATAAAGCTTAGAAAAGGTTCCTAGATATACTGTATTTTGAAATTTATGGATTAATTCCTTAGGGTTGATATGTTTTTTGCTATCTTTAAATGAAGCAAATTCATTATAAGCTCCATCAATGGCTACCAAACAATCCTCATCAATTTTTTCTAAAAACTCAAAAACCGCACTTGCGTATAAACACTCACCTAAAGGATTATTGGGTAAGCATAAAAAGATTACTTTGATTTCATTTTTATGCTTTTGATATAACTCATACAACTCATTTAAATCATGGGTTAAGCTTGGGGTTTTATAAACCTTAACTCCTAGTTGTTTTGCATAAATTTCATACATAGCAAAGCTAACCCCGCATTGCAAATAAGCCTTAGAATGATCAAGTTTTGCATGCACTATATATTCTATGATTTGATCACTCCCACTACCTATGATGAGATTTTCTTTTAAAATATCATATTTTTGTGCTAAAGCTTGTTTTAATTCACTCATAGTATCATCAGGATACAAATGAGCTAAATGCGCATTATTTATAATGGCTTCTTTAGCTTTTTTGCTTGTACCATAAGGATTTTCATTACTCGCTAGTTTAATAACTTCTTTTAAACCATATTCTTTAGCAATTAAATCCATATCCTTGCCACTTTCGTAAGTTTTAATAGCTTCTAAAAAAGGATTAAATTTCATTACTTTCTCCTGATAAATACGATCCAAGCCATTTTATATGATCAGCTTTTTTTAATACTCTTTGGACATTTTCATCATCAATATGTCCTTCAAAATCTATATAAAAACTATGTACAAATTCTCTTGTTTTTATAGGGCGTGATTCAAGTTTTGTTAAATTTATCCCCTCTTTTTTAAACTCATATAATAAATCACTAAGCCCACCTGGTTTATGTGCAGCAAGTGCTAAAATAGAAGTTTTACAATGAGGCATTTGAGGTATTTTTATATCACTTAAAATCAAAAACCTAGTGCGATTTGCCAAATTATCCTCAATCGTTTCAAATAATATAGGCACATTATAAAGTTTTGCTGCAATCTTAGAGCAAATCGCAGCTGAAGTAACATCTTGCGAAGCTAAATAAGCTGCATGAGCTGTGGATTTGCTTGCTACAAATTCTACTTCACTTAAATCATGACTTTCTAAAAAATTTCTACATTGATTATAGCCTTGTGGATGAGAATATATGCGTTTAATATCTTTTAAATTTTCACTCATACTTACAAAAGAATGATGAATATCCATATAAATTTCAGCAAAAATCTTTACATCTTCATATTTTCCAAGACAATCAAGCGTCACACCCACTGCACCTGCTGTATTATTTTCTATAGGCACTACTCCATATTTTGCTTCTTTGTGAGCTAATTCTTTAAAAACATCTTCTATATTTGCAAGTGGAGTATAACGACTCATAGCACCAAAACGCGTTCTTGCTACTTGATGCGTATAGCTTCCCTCAGGTCCTAAATAAGCTATGCTTTGGGGCATTTCTAAATTTCTTGATACAGCAAAAATTTCTTGGTAAATTGCTTCGATTGCATTTTGATCTAATAAACCATGATTATAATTTTTAAGTCTATTTATAATAGCTCTTTCGCGCTCAGGTCTATAAATACTTCCACCTAAATTTTGCTTAATAACTCCTATATCTTTAACATGAAGCATTCTTTCATTAAGCAAAGCCAAAATTTTATCATCAATGGTATCGATTTTATTGCGTAATTTTTCTATCTCTTTCATTTAAACCTCGATATGTAGTAATCCTTAATACTATCATATACAAAATTAAGTTTAGTTGTATCAAGACCTTGAGTGTTAGAAATTTTACCGCTTAAAACTAAGGCTGTTTGCATGCCAAGCTCATAAGCACCAAGCAAATCGCCTTTAAAATCATCACTAATGATTAAAGTCTTTTCAAAACTTACATTACAATCTTGTTGTTTTAATAAATTTAAAGCACTTTCATAAAAAGCCTTACTAGGTTTTCCTATCACCTTATAATCAAACTCGCATGCATTTTTAAGCATAGACATAATACTTCCAACGCCTGGATAAAGCCTTGAATTTTTCTTATAAATACTACTTTCATGCATTGCTATAGCTTGCACGCCATTTTTAAGATACTCTATCATACTAGCAAAATCTTGAAATTTAAAATCATCATAACTTGCCAGTAAAAATGCTTTTGGATTTTTACAATCAAGCTCATAACCTAACTCTTGAAGTGAATCTAAAAATTCTTTTGCTCCAAAAGCTGCTATTTTACAAGGCTTTAAATGATCTTTTAAAACACAAAAAGGATCAATATAGACTTTTTCATTAATTTCAAAACCCAAATTTTGCAAATAATTTAAAAAATCTAATTTTTTAGTATTATTGGTAATAATCACATAAGGAATTTTTTCTTTATTTAAAGATTTAATGAGTTCTAAAGCACCATTTATAGGACTTTTATCATAATCTGAAATCAAAGTCCCTTGTACATCTAAAAATAACATTTCAATCCTTTAAAAAATCAAGCTCTAAAGCAATTTGATCCTCATAACTTTCTCTTTTTCTAATCATTCTTACCGTGCCATTTTCACAAGCTAGCTCACATACTCTATTGCGAGTATTATAATTACTACTCATGCTAAAACCATACGCACCTGCACTTTTAACTATGATCAAATCTCCTGCTTTTGTCTTAGCTAGTTTTCTATCTTTAGCTAAAAAATCTCCACTCTCACAAACCCCACCAACAATATCACAAAGGCTCTCTTCTTTATTTTCGCCCAAAAGCTTAATTTCATGATAAGCACTATATAAACTTGGACGTAATAAATCATTCATCGCCCCATCAACAACCACAAAACGCTTTTTATCATTAAATTTTTCATATAATACTTTAGTAACAAACTCACCTGCATTTGCCACTAGAAATCTACCAGGTTCCATACCTATGCACACATCAAGACCTTGTAAACTTGCTAAAATTCCTTGAGCATAATCATATAAATTTGGCTCTTGTTCATCTTTATAACAAACCCCTAAGCCTCCACCTATATCAAAGAATTTAATATTAATTTTTAAAGCCAAAAGCTCTTTTACTAATTTTGCAACAATCACAGAAGCTTCATGAATACTGCTTATATCAAGAATTTGCGAGCCTATGTGAAAATGCACACCAACTGGCTCTAAAAATTGTGAGTTTTTAGCATAAAGATACATTTTTTTAGCACTTTCTATATCTACGCCAAATTTATTTTCATGCAAACCTGTAGAAATGTAAGGATGTGTTTTAGCATCTACATTTGGATTTACTCTTATGCTTATACGGGCTGTCTTTTGATTTTCTTTAGCAATTTGTTCTAAAAGAAGCATTTCTTCATAGCTTTCTAAATTTACATAAAGTATGTTTTGCTCTAAAGCATATTTTAACTCATCAGCACTTTTACCTACCCCACTAAAAATAATTTTATAATTCTTAGCCCCTGCTTTTAAAGCTCTATAAATCTCACCCGCGCTAACACAATCAAACCCGCTATCTAAAGAAGCTAAAAGTTTTAAAACACTTAAATTAGAATTTGCTTTAACTGCATAAAAAATTTGTGACTTTCTTGCTTTAAAAGCATCTTTTAACATTGTAAAACGCTCTTTGATTTTATCAAAATCATAAATATAAAATGGTGTGTTATATTCTTTTGCTAGTTTTAAATAATCCATAAAAACCTCACTTGTAGTTATTTGTGTTTAAAATAATAAAAACTTCCTATACTTATTAAAATAAATACTGGTAGCATTATACCAAGCTCTGGAAGTAAAATTTCATTTTCACTCAATCTTGTTAATAAAAACAACAAACCCCAAACCAAAAGTATGCACACAAAAAACACAAAAGCTAAAAGTGCGAGATTAAAAAATCTTGCAGTTAAAGGAAAATAATAATACACAATAAGCATTAAAAATGGTGCAAAAAATGGTGTAAGAACTAAAGAATATAAACTTGTTCTAAGTGTATTAGTAGAAATATTTTGTTTTGCAAAAATTACCATACTTTCTAGTGCATCTAAAATAGAATAAGAAGGATTGCTCTCTACTAAAGAAATTCTTTCTAAAATTTTTGGAGAAAAGTCTTCTAAACCTTTAATATTTTTAAATTCTTCTATACTCAAACCCTCTTTTGAAACAATCAAATTTTGTGGTACATTAGTAGCTTTAGCATCATTTAAATCCCAAGAATTTCCATTAAATTTAGCAGTTTTTGCATGGATTATGTTTTGAATGTCTAAATTTTTTACATCAAAGATTTTTACATTATATAGGGTTTGAGAACTTGTTTTTTGTATATAAATAAATTTATCATTATATTTAATCAAAACTTCCCCGCCCTCTCTATCTACAACGCCACGCTTAAGAATATTACTTTTATATTCATCTGCATAAGCAAAAGAGCTAAAATTAAGTCCAACATAAACACAACAAAAAAACATAGCCCATAAAAAAGGATAAAAAATCACTTGATTTTTACTTAAACCCAAAGCATACAAGCTAACAAATTCATTCGAGCGTATCATATTAAAAATACATAAAACCAAAGCAAGGACTATAGCTAAAGGTAGTATATAAGAAGCTGCTGAGCATGTTAAAAAAAATATATACAAAAGCTCTAAATTTGCACTTTTTGGTAGCCTATTGAAATTGAGCAAAAAATCAATCGCTACAAAGAAAAAAGTCAAAGAAAAAAATAAAATAAAAAATGATTTTAAATACAAAGATGAAATATAGCGAAAAAATATACTCATCGTTTAACTTTTTAAAGAATATTTTGAAGCGATTTTTTCTATATCAGAATTTAAAAGCTCAAATAAGGCTTTTTTACTATGTTCTAAAACCTTAGTTAAACTTTCTTGCTCTTCTTGTTTAAATTTCCCCAAAACATGAGAAATTACATCTTGTCCTTTTCCTACTCCTATACGTACTCTCTCATAAGCATTACCACAAAGATTATCTATACTTTTAAGTCCATTATGCCCACCACTTGATCCACCTATTTTAAATTTCAAAGCACCTAAATTTAAATCTATATCATCATGGATTACAATAATTCTATCGCATTTATAGTATTCACTAACAGCTTTTACGCTTTCTCCGGATAAATTCATATAAGTGGAAGGTTTTAAAAAAAGAGCAGAAGAGCTTTTAAAAAGCTCTCCTTTAAATTTAGCATTTGAAAGCTTTGTTGTTTGCAAGTCTTTCAAAATTAAGTCAATTAGCATAAACCCTACATTATGACGGGTTTGGGCGTATTGTTCTCCTATATTACCAAGTCCTACGACTAAGGTCATTTTATCTTGCTTTTTCTACGCCAACTACAGCTACTCTATCAGCATCAACCATAGTTACACCCTCAGGTACAACTACATCGCGGATTAAAAGTGCATCACCAACATCAAGTTTAGTTACATCTAATTCAAAATAATTTGGTAAGTTTTCAGCTGCACATTTTACTTTTAATCTTCTTTTTGATTGGATTAAAACACCTTTATTTTTAAGACCCATAGCTGTTCCTACGATTTTTACAGGAACCATATATTTAGAAATAACACCTTTTTGTGCTACTTTTAAATCTACGTGTTTTAATTCTGCAGTTACAGGATCTTTTTGATAATCAACTACCACAACATTTAATACTTTATCTGCTACTTTTACATCAAAAGCTAAAGTAGTTTTTTTGCGTACTTCTTTAATAAATTCATTTACTTTAAAAGCAGCATTGATGTTTTCTAATCCTTTTCCGTAGATGTTTGCGATTAGATAACCATCTCTTTTTAAAGCTTTAGCAGCTTTTCTACCGATACTCTCTCTAACGATACCTTCTAACATCTGTTTCCTTTCTAAAAAAATAAACGCTAATTATAGCTAAATAAGTTTATAAAGATTTTAAAATATCTTCATAAGCTATGCAAAATTGCTCTAAACCATCATCAAGCAAATCTTTACAAGCTTTACTTAAAGCATCTTTTGAAATATTTGCATTCAATTTTTTCTCTATACATTCATCTTTCAAAGGCTCTTTAAATACGATTTGCTTACCTTTAAAAGCCTTAATAGCATCTAGTGGTGCAGTATTAATAGCTTTATCATAGAGTAATTCTTTAATATAATAATCTTTTTCTAAATCATCACCCTTAACACCCGTACTTGCAAATAAAGCTCTAATATTTGCTTCATTTTGTTTAATGATATAATTATAAGCCTTTGTTGCAGTAAGAATTCCTATATAATTTTTATCTAAAACTTGATTATTTAATAATCTATCAAAACGGCTTACAAAAATACTAATAACGGCTTGAGGTTCTTTTTTGGCTGCGGTATTATTTTTTCTAAATTCTTTTAAACCTAAATTTAAAGCTTCAAAGCATTTTTTAGTTTGCTCAAAATCAAAAATCAAAGTAGCATTTACACTAATACCATTTTTCATTAATTCTTGCATTACTTCATAAGAAGCTTCTGTGGCAGGAATTTTCATCATCACATTTTCTTTTGCAATTTGCGTGTATAATCTTTTTGCCTCAGCCAAAGATAAGCTAGTATTATCTTTTAATCTTGGGTCAATTTCAATACTAATAAAACCATCATTATTTTCATAATAATTAATAGCTAATTTATCTGCGGCCTTAGCTATATCTTCTATCGCAAGATACTCATATAAGGCTTTTTTATCTTTGAGATTTGATTTTTTGATTTTTTCTTTATAAATAGCCGAGTTTAAAATCGCATTTTTAAAAATAGCAGGATTTGAAGTAGCACCATTGATTGTTCTTGAGTATATTAAATCTAAAAATTCATGATCTAAAAATTCATTTTCTATAAAATCACACCATAGTGAAAATTTTTTCATTGTATTACCTTTATTATTTCTTTTAAATCTTTTTTATCTACACAAATATCTGCATGAGATCTTAAAATTTCTTTGGCACAAAAAGCTATTTTTAATCCACATTCTTTAAACATAGAAATATCATTAGCTCCATCGCCCACACACATAATTTCTTCTGTTTTTAAATTTAAAAATTTCTTAAGTCTTTGTAGTATAATACCTTTTGAGTTGTTAAACATAATTTCTCCGCCAACTTTTCCCGTTAAAACACCGTTTTTACTATGCAAAAAGTTAGCAAAACCGAAATCAAAATGAAGTTTATTTTGTATTAAGTCAATTCCCTCATGAAATCCACCGCTAAAAACAATAATTTTTATATTTTTATTTTTTAAATACTCACATAATTCTTTAGCACCATTCATCAAAGGTAAATTTTCACAGCACTTTCTTACTTGATCAACTGGCATTCCCTCAAGCAAGGCTACTCTAGCATTCAAGCTTTCAAAAAAATCAAGCTCACCATTCATTGCTTTATCGGTGATACTTTTAACAGCATCACCGACATTATACTCTTGTGCTAAAATATCGATGGTTTCTCCATCCATTAGCGTAGAGTCAAAGTCAAAGGCACAAAGCTTTATCATTAAAACTCACGCTTTAATAAAGCTTCGGCTTTTAATATAGTTAAAATATTTTCTTCTCTTTTACCTATACCAAAAATCATACCTTTTTCTTTTAGTAAAGTTTCAGGTGGCGGATCAATTCTGCTTCTGTGAATTTTGATAGCCTCTGTTAATCTATCTATCACAAAACCCGCATTACCTGCAGGAGTTTGATTTCCATTTGCTACACCTTTTAAAACAATATATCTAGTTTGAGGTGTCATTTTAGAGCTACCTTGATTAAATCTTTTTGCAAGATCTATCAAAGGCATAACATTACCCCTCATATTAAACACACCTAGAACATAATCAGGCACACTTGGAACCCTAGTATATTCTATAGGTTTAATAATTTCTTGAATATTAAGAATAGGAATAGCATATTCCTCATCTCCTACCACAAAACCAACAAGCTGAATAATATCCTCTTCTTTATCCACATCTGGTTCTGCAATTTGCGCTTGTTGTTTTTGTAAAACCTGGCTTAATTTATCATTCATCTTCTTATCCTAGTTTTAAATTTTTTCTAACTACATTTTCTAAGTACTCTGGAGAGTAAGGCTTAGTAATATACTCGGTCATTCCTACTTCCACACCTCTTAGACGGTCTGATTTACTAGTTCTTGAAGTTACCGCAACAAGTGGAAGGTTTTTGTATTTAGAATATTTTCTAATTTCACCTGCTAAGGTATAACCATCCATTCTTGGCATTTCAATATCAATCAGCACTGCATCAATATCATGCTCACCTGATTTAATTGTATTTAATGCCTCAACGCCGTTAGTTGCTTCTATAATACTTACACCTAGTGGTTCTAGCGATTTTTGCATGATATTTCTATCCATCTTAGAATCATCCACTATAAGTACTGTATAATCGCTTGGTTTTTCCTTCACAACTTTTTTAGCTTGCGCTTCAATTTGTGCTTTAATATCTACTTTGATCTCTTTAGCTATATCCATCATAGCAGCAACATCAATAATCAAAGTAACTCTACCATCACCACGAATCGTCGCTCCTGCTATACCTTGGATGTTTTGTAAATATTCACCCATAGACTTAATAACGATTTCTTCTTGACCTACTAAAGTATCTACTATAATACCAAGCTTACTTTCTGCTACACCTATAACAACTACATAAGTTTGATCAGTATTTTCAAGCACTTGTTTTACACCAAATACATCTGAAAGTCTTACTAAAGATAAAACCTCATCTCTCAAGCGAAGTACGTTTTTACCTTCAATGGTATAAATATCATCAATTGGCACTCTAACCGTCTCAAGAACACTTGCAAGAGGAATAGCATAAAACTCTTCTTGTGTACCTACAAGCAATGATTGAATAATTGCTAAAGTAAGTGGGATTTTAAGCTTCATCACAGTGCCTTTACCAAGTTCGCTATCAATCTCAATCACACCATTTAGTTTTTCAATATTAGTTTTAACAACGTCCATTCCAACGCCACGACCTGAAACATTAGTAATCTTAGCAGCAGTTGAAAAACCTGGTTTAAAAATCAATGCAAAAGCTTCTTTATCGCTCATTTGATCAGCTTCGCGCTCTGTGATTAAGTTTTTCTCTATAGCTTTTGATTTTAAAGCATCCGCATCAAGCCCTTTACCATCATCAGCAATTTCCACTACAATGTGGTTTCCTTCATTGTATGCTTTAAGATTAACGGTTCCTTTTTCTGGTTTGCCATTAGCCACACGTGTTGCTGGATCTTCTATACCATGATCACACGAGTTTCTAATCATATGCATAATAGGATCGCCAATTTCTTCCACAATAGACTTATCAAGTTCAGTTTCTTCCCCTGAAATTTCAAGCTCCATTTGCTTGCCAAGTTCACGACCCAAATCACGTACAACTCTTGGGAATTTGTTGAAAACTTTTGCAATAGGCTGCATTCTTGTTTTCATAACTGCTAATTGAATATCTGTAGTAACAATGCTAAGTTGCGATACTACTTGGTTTAATTCTTCTAAGAATTTTTCCCCATCATATCTTTCTTCAACATCATCATAAATTTTTAATAAGCGGTTTTTACCAAGAACAAGTTCCCCAATTAAGTTCATCAAATGATCAAGTCTTTTTACTTCAACCCTAATGGTTTGATCCATATTTGCACCACTGCTTCCACCACCTGCTGCAGGAACTTTTTTCTCAGCAGTTGCATTTTGTGCTTGAGCGGCTGGTTTGCTTGGAGCTGGATTAGCTTCTTGTGTTTTTTTCTTTTCAGCACGTCTTGCTTGGTCTTCAGCTTTTCTTACTTTTAAAAGTCTTTCAATTTCAGCCTCAACCTCATCATCGCTGAGTTTATTTACATCAACTTCAGGTTCTTCAGTCTTTGGCTCTTCTTTTACTTCTTCTTTTGGCTCTTCAGTTTTAGCCGGTGCAACAGACTCTAAACTTTCACCCTCTGAAATAGCGGTTAATCTTGTACAAATTGGAGCTATATCAAGTCCTATCGCTGTATCATTTCCATTATCTCTAATAGAATTTAATAAAGTTTTCATCATATCAATAGACTCTAAAACCACATCCATTACTTCAGGAGTAATTTTAAGCTCATTGTGTCTTGCTTTATTTAAAACATCTTCCATGTGATGAGTAAGTTTTGTTAAAACATCAAAATTTAAAAAGCTTGACGAACCTTTAACAGTATGTGCAACACGGAAAATTCTATTTAATAGTTCTAAGTCTTCAGGATTTGCTTCTAATTCAACCAAATCATGGTCAATTTGCTCAACTAGTTCAAAGGCTTCAACTAAAAAATCCTCAAGTATTTCTTGAATATCTTCCATTTTTACTCCTCACCTTTTTCATGTTTTTTAATAACACGAGAAATTTCAGCAAAGAAATCACTTGCGTTAAATTTAACCAAATACCCCTCACCACCTGCTTCTTTAACACCTTTATCACTCATAAACTCATTTGATAAAGAAGAGTTAAACACGATAGGAATATTTTTAAATCTCTCATCTTCTCTTACTTTAGCTGCAAAGTGGAAACCATCCATTTGAGGCATTTCAACATCACTTACGATGATTTTTAGATGTTTATTTAAATCATCACCATATGCTCCATATAGTTCTTGAAGTTTTTGTAAACCTTCAACACCATCTTTTGCTTCTACAACTTTTAAGCCGATTTTATTAAGTAAATCTTTAACAAGTTTTCTTGCAGTAGAACTATCATCAAGTGCTAAAGCTATACCCTCGATTTTTTGAATCTTATCATCTTCAATATCAGTTTGTGGAGTATAAATTCCAAGCTCTTGCACTATACTTTCTAAATCTAGGATAAGTAAAACCTCATCACCCTCGATTCTAGTTACACCTGTTATTTTGCTTTTATCCAAACTACCTGCACTTGTAGCAAAATTAGCTGGCTCTATATTTTTCCAATTAATTCTACGAATTCTTTTTGCCTCATGTACGATAAAACCAATTAATACATTACTAAATTCAGTAATAATAACTCTAGGTTTTATATTTGTCATTTCTGGCTCTTGAATTTGCATCCATTTAGCTAGATTAATCACAGGAATCACCACACCACGAAGATCAAAAATACCTTCAACATACTCAGGTACCCCTGGAATTTCAGTCAAAAAAGGAATTTTTATGATTTCTCTAACCTTAGAAACATTTACACCATAAATTCCCTCATAGACTTTATCTTGGCCTTGCTTAAAGATGCGAAAATCAACAAGCTCCATTTCATTTGAACCTGTTTTAACGACATTCTCATCAAACATTATGCCTCCTTAAGTTCTATTTTGTGAAATCTGATTTCTGGTTCATATTTTACTACAAAAAAACTTTCCTTGTATGCAAAAGTAGGTAAATTTAAATATTTTGTATTCTCAAATTCTAAAAATACATCTTGATGATAATGTCCTTCTATTATAAATTTTACATTGTAGTGTTTTATACGCTCTTTTACTAAAGTAGCAAATTGAGGAATTTTTCTAATAAGTTGTTTTTTATTTTGATTTTTTAAAATTTTTTGAGTAATTTTTTCTTTGCTAGTAACATTTAAAAAATTTAAAAAAAGTAGTAGATAATGATTTCTCAAACTTTTTAAGCAAAATTGCAAAAAAGGTTTTAAAAAAATATCCCCATGGGCTAATTTTACCAAGGTTTTATCTTTAAATTCACAAAGCAAAGGTTGCTGTTTTATACTAAAAACCTTCACTTTTTTAAAAAATTTAGCCAAATTAAAATCGTGATTACCTTCTAAATAAATGATTTCAATCTCATCAGCAAGCTCTTCAAGTAAGTCTATATAAGCTTTTGCAAAATCATGCGTGGCTTTTACCTCATAAATTAAAAGATCAAAAATATCACCCATTAAAAAAAGCTGTGGAGTTTGAATTTTTTTATCTTTTAAGGCTTGTAAAAAATCCCAAAAACCACGCCTATTTTCATTTTCATGCACATCAGCAATGAAAATAGCATTTTCTTTTATAATTATTTTTTGCAAAAATTAAAATTCCAAAGCTTTGTATTCTATAGAAATGATTTCAAATTCACTCTCGCCTTTTGGCAAACGCACTTTAAAATCATCGCCTTCTTTTTTGCCAAGCATTGCTTTTGCAATAGGCGAACTAATGGAAATATAACCTTTTTCTAAATTTCCCTCATTTACCCCTACCAAAGTATAAGTGCTTTGCTTTTCACTTTCTAAATCTTCCACCACAACAGTTGAGCCAAATTTCACACTATCATGCTCATAAGAAGATGGATCGATGATTTGTGCTCTTGAGATCAAATCTCCAAGTTCAGCTATCTTTCCTTCTATAAAAGCTTGTTTTTCTCTAGCTGCATGATATTCTGCATTTTCTTTTAAATCTCCATGGCTTCTTGCTATGTCTATTTCTTCTACTACTTTTGGGCGTTCAACTTTTTTTAAATGCTCTAATTCTTTTTCTAATTTCTCATAGCCATATTTACTCATAGGTTCTTTTTGCATGATTTATCCTTATTTGATTTCATAAAGTATTTTAGCTAAATTTTTTGCACTTGCAAATTGCAAATATTCTTTTAAAAAATCTACTTTATCAAAAAATGCCTTATAATCATATTTAAGATAAGCTTGATATAAATTTTCCACATTCACTTGCTCTTGTAAAAATTCAGGATTAAGCTCGCTTTTTCCTGCAAAATCTAAAAAGATATTTGCAAGGCCTATGTGTTTGAGTTTTACAAAACATCTTGCGATAAACACATCAATAGCTTTAGCCTTATAAGCAAGTACAAAAGGCGTGCCAACCAAAGCTGCTTCAAGCGTAGCTGTGCCACTACAAATAAAAGCAAAATCAGCATTTTTAAGCACTTTTGGGGTATTGCTTTGAATTTCAAAACCATTTATATCCCCATAAAGATCTAATCTTTTTAGATTAAACTCTGGCACACAAAGGATTTTTTTACCTTTAAATTTAGTGCTTAATTCTCTAAAAATAGGCATTAAACGCTTTATTTCACTTTTTCTTGAACCTGGCAAGAAAGCGATTACTTTTTCATCATCATTTTTTGAAAGTATAGAATTTATATCTTCTTGATTTTTAAACTCCTTTATCTCATCTAAAAGCGGATGACCTACATAAGTGCTTTTGCTAAAAAACTCACTATCAAAAGGCAAGATAGAAGCTAGCACATCAAAATGACTTTCTATGATAGGTATGCGACCTTTTTTCCATGCCCAAACTTGAGGTAAGATATAATAAATTCTTTTTACTTTAGAATTTGCTTTTTTTAAAGCCTTTGCAAAAGGTATGTTAAAAGCAGGAGAATCTATACACAAAATCGCATCAATTTTTTGAGTAAGGCTTAAATTTACCAGCTCTTTTATAGCTCTTTTGGCTTTTAAAATGAGTGGCAAAACCTCTATAAAACCCATAGCACTAAACTCATGTGAGCTATAAAGTGGCTTGGAGTTTAGACTAAATTCTTTACACAAACTCTCATCATAAATTCCTACTAAATCAAATTCTTTATACTCATTTTTATAAGCTTTTAAAACTTCTTTTAAATGCAAATTTGCTGAAGGCTCTAAGGCACAAACTAAAAAGGTTTTCATTTAAAAAATCTCAAAAAATTCATTTATTTTATTTTCTGAAATTCTTACTATACCATTTTCCTTATCGCCAATTTCTACATCTTTAAATCTTAAATTGGTTTTTTTGCAAAAATTTCTTTTATTTGAAATTCCCATTTTAGGATATATATATATAAAAAATTCTTTTTTGATTGTAATGTTTTCTTTATAATATTCAAAATAATAAGATAAAAGATAATCTATAAATAATTTTGATGATTTTATTTGTCTTAGCGCATTTTCTTTGTTTTCTTCGCTATAACTTGATTTTATTTCAGAATAATATACAATTAAATCATTATTAAATATTCTAAATACAATAAAATCACACGATTTGTTTGTAGGAAAGTTATTTAAAAGACTTAAGGTATGTTTGTTTTCAATTTGCCTGAGAATTAAAAAATCATCCTGATTTTTTAGTGTAAATTCTATTTTTTTAATTTGACTTTTCTCTTTTTCTTCTTTAACAACAAAACAATTACCCTTTGGTTTTATTTTCAAATCATCTTTAATAGCATTTCTAAAAATTTTTAAGTATTTATTTGTCATATCTAGCCTCACATATCTTTTCATAAATCATACTTTGATTTTCATTTTGAGTATCTATGGGCTTATCAAAGGTATTCATAAAAATTCCTTCTTCTTTAGTGATTCTTACCTCTTCAAGAATATTTTTACCTTTAATATTTTTTGCGATATAAGCTTTAATATCTTTAAAATCAATTTTATTCTCTTCTACATAACCTTTTGATTTGAGTGTTTGCGTTTGCTCGCTTGTTAATCCATTTAACATTATGCAATTATTTAACTCTCTAACTATATAATCACTATGAGTAGTAATAAAAATTTTAATACCCGCATTTGCTAAAAGTGTAAAAAACCTTGCTAATAAAATTTGATTTTTAGGATGAAGATTGAGCTCTGGCTCATCTATCATTAAAATATCGCCTATTTGAGCCTCATGTAAAATATAGTGATTGAGTATAAGCAAAGATCGAACAGAACTCGAAGCTCTTTGAATTAAAAATTTACCTTTGGTAATTCTTTTTTTCGCACCCGGTGCAAATTCTACACCTTCTCCACTAACTAAGTATTTTCCACCAACAATTTCAAATAATAAATCTAAAATATTTTGATATAAATTTTTACTTTTAGAATTTTTATTAATACCTTCTTGTATAAAGCTCATTTTCTTTACCACCTCATCTAATTCTCTAACAAAATAAATATTATCTTTAACTGGTTTTGGATATCTAGAATATTTTTCTACCAAAATATCTATTACAGCTTCTTTAATATCACTACTTCTAACTTGAGATATCCTATCTACAATTTCATTTTTATTTACATCCAATTCCTTTTGAAACATTGAAGCTCCAGTTCTTTCCGCACTCAAAATAAAAGCTCTTGGGTATTTTGGAGTTAGAAATAAAAAAAAGGATGTTAAAAGTTGCATAGTTTTAATCATAATAATTCTATCTTTTACTTCAAAATTCTCATCATCATTCTTATAATCTAATTTTATATATTCGCTATTGATTTCTGATAAATTAATTAAATTTTTATATTCTGAAAATTCTTTAAATCTATTTACAATATCATCATTACTTAGCTTATTTAAAAAACAATCTAATGCTTGATTTAAAAAAACGCTATCATCAAAATCTCCATCTTTTCCTGCTAAGATTTCTGATAATTTTTCCTTATAATCATCATATGTTTTTTCAATTACTTCTTTATAAATAGCTAGAATTTCGCGTATTGATATTGTGATAGTATATTCTTCAGGAATTAAAATATTTAAATGTTTTTGAACTATTGAAAAAAACACACTAGCTAAATTATTACTTAAAAAATCCAAATAACCGTATAAACTATAAGTAACATAAGTTTTTCCAGTATTATTTTCACCGCAGATTAAAGTAATATTTCCTACTTCAAATTCTGCTTCATCAAGCATTCCAATATTTTTTAATTTTACTTTCATATTTTTCCTTCAATATATCTACTGTGTAAGATTTATATTTTGGCTATTAAAACTATCTGCAAAAATTTCAAAGACATTCTAACAAATTTTAACTTAGAGTTTAAACCTGCAAAAGCAGGTTTAATTTAATAAAGCGGAGTTGCTTCAACGATAGCAGGAGCAAAGAAAAATAATTCTTTTAATTCTATAGGAACAGAAGGATTTACAGTACAATCATCTAAGCCAAAGCGATTTTCTATAGGCACGCGTGCTTCATAAAAAGTACTCATACATTTTACTCCCCCATGCGTTAAAGACCTAATTTGCACAGCAGAACTTGTAGTAGGCATGATAGAAAAAACCGTTTGCATTTGTCCATCTTGTAAATCTTGCTTGCAAGATTTTGTTCCAAAAGTTTTTTCATCCAAAACAGCCAAACACACATCAGCACCTCTAGGATTTATAAACTGCACATAACCAAAAGGGCGTTGCACAGCATACCTGTCTTTTTCTTTTAACTCATCGCTAAGTATTATTTCTTTTAAAAACCAATTTTGCTCTTCTAGTATTTCAGAGCTATACCTAAAAGGACTTAGTGAAATTCCTGTTTCTAAAGATCTTATGGCAAACATAGGTGTAAAATCTTCTAATTCATCTAAACTAACCTCAGCTCTTAAAAAACTCAAAACCATAAAAAATAAAATACAAATTTTTTTCATCATTTACTCCTAAGGTCTTCTAAAATTCACAGGAAAATGATCAGAAGCTAAAAAAGTTCTAAGTCCTGCTACAGCTAAAAGAGCAATGATTGGCGGTGGATTATACAAAGAAGCTGTATTGGAATTTCCTGTGATAGCATAGTCAATAATCCTTCCGCTAGTTTGAGTATTAGTATTTGGAGGGATCACACGCGTACGCGCTCTTAAATCTGGATCAAGTAAAGAAACCAAAGATCCTGCTTCTCTATTAAAATCACCCAAAATCATCCAATTAATCTCTGGTCTATTTCTAAAAAAACTATCCACAGCACTCACAATAGCTCCACCATCATTACCCCCACTTGCTAAAGCATGTATGCTAAAAAACGCATCATTTCCTATGCGAATTCCTATAATAGGTCTTGAAGCAACAGTTGGAGGTGGTAAAACAAAAACCTCATCAGCTTGCACTCTACTTACTATAGCCATATTCACACGATTTGCCCCAACATCAACTCTTGAATAGTATATAAAAACAGAATTTGGACGGCTTGATGAGCCCAAATTCCACTCATACTCATGAATAGGAATTCCAACTCCCACAGGTTGAACTTGTCTTGGGGTCATTATAGCTGTACTTGGTAAAACTCCTGCTTCTTGAACAGCTAATATATCCATAGGATTAGCACCCGTTACAAGCTGTCTTATACTAATATTCCATTTGCTTTCAGTAGAAGCTGATGAGCCTTGTAAATTCCAAGTGCCACTATTATAATTTTCTAAAGCTCCAAATAATAAATTAAAACTAAAAATTAAAAATATTATCTTTCTCATTATTACTCTCCTGTATAAGCATAAGGTGATCTTGTTTGAAAAGCAGGCGCACTTATACTCCATTGTCTATCTAAATTTTTTTCTTTTGGTTTCAAACAAGGCGTCAAATAAATACTATAATAGTTAAAATAAAATTCCTCCATTACATTTCCAACTGTTGTTTGTATACATTGTTGGGTAGCATAATTTTGAATTTGATAAGCGCCATTACTCATAGGAAAGAGTCTCCAATACTGAGCAAAATTGCTTTGATCACAAGGATAATGCACAATGCCATTTCCATAGGCATTTAAACAAGTTAAAGTTTTTGCATTTTTAATCATTACTTTATTATTTGGAAATTCAATGAACTGCCAAACTCTTGCATCACCAAAAGGCTTGCTATCAAATAAATTATAACCCCATATCCAATTCCCTGGATTTAATGCCCAAACAGTTAATGCAGCACCATTTGGATTCATAATAGTTACAAAATCACTTGCAATACCTGAATTTTCATACAAAGCGTTTGAAGTAAATTTATTATCCGAAGTTAACCTTGGCAATGGTCCTTTTATGGGATTATCTCCTTTAAAAGTATTTGTAGTAATTACTGGTGGCACAAGCGGTATAGCAGGAAAATGTTTCCCATCTACTAAAGCTGGTGTTTTTTGCTTAGCAGGTGGTGTTGGATTTTTACCTATTTTTAAAGGATCAATATCATTTACACCGCCCAAAGAACGTGCCAAAGGATTAAATTGCTCTTTAGAAGAACATCCGATAAAAAAAGCTACAAATACACTAAATATCATTATGAATTTAATTTTTTGCATTTTTCCTCCTTGAATATTTAAATTTAAATATATTATCATAATTATAAATAAATTGTAATACAAAACACCATTAATAATTTTTCTTTATTTTAAAAAATATTTTATCACTTATGTTAAAATTTAAAAAAAGGAAAAATATGAAAGAAATTTTAATAACAAACGATGATGGCTACGAAAGTGAAGGTTTAAAAAAACTTATTAAAATGCTAAGAAAGCATTTTAAAGCTAAAATCACCATAGTAGCTCCTGCTAGTGAAAAGTCAGCATGCTCGCACTCTATAACACTAACCAAACCTTTGAGATTTCACAAGGTTGGTAAAAGATTTTATAAACTTGATGATGGCACGCCTGCAGATTGTGTTTATCTTGCTTTGCATGCTTTATACAAAAAGCGTTTGCCTGATCTTGTCATAAGTGGGATTAATAAAGGAGCTAATGTAGGCGAGGATATAACCTACTCAGGAACTTGTGCAGGAGCAATGGAAGCAGTACTTCATGGAATTCCTGCCATTGCTTTATCACAATTTTATAAAGATAGCCAAAAAGAGCTTGATTATAAACTTGCTTTAAAACTTACTAAAAAAATAGTCAAAAATATCTTTGAAAAGGGCTTTCCTTTAGATAAAAAAGAATTTTTAAATATCAACTTTCCTTCTAGCAAAACAGCCTTTCAGGGCTTAAAAATTTGCAAAGCAGGTAAAAGAATTTATAGTTATGAAGCACACTCAAATACAAATCCAAGAGGTGTAGAATACTACTGGCTAGCTGCTGCTAATCTTGATCATGAAAATGAAAAAGATTCAGACATAGCACTTTTAAAACAAGGCTATGCCACAATAACCCCTATAATGCTTGATCTAACAGCTTATAAACAAATGAAAAATCTCAAAAAATGGATAAAAAATGGATAGATACACGCGTATAAAATGGCTTGTTAATGAAGAAAATTTTATCAAAATTCAAAACACTAAAGTTTTAGTTTGCGGACTTGGTGGAGTTGGTGGAATTTGCGTTGATGCGCTTTTTAGAAGTGGCTTTAGCAATCTAACTTTAATTGATGCGGATAAATTTGAAACTACTAATCAAAACCGCCAACTTCATAGCGAAAATATAGGCGAGGAAAAAGCTAAGGTTTTTGAACGCATTTACAATGCCAAAGGTATAGTTAGTAAAATCGATGATGAGTTTTTGAAAAGTTTTGATCTAAGTGAGTTTGATTTAATCATTGATGCGATTGACGATATACCTGCTAAGGTTGCTTTGGCTAATTTGGTTGATTTGAAAAAGCAAATTTTTATCTCATCAACCGGTGGAGCTAGAAAGCTTGACCCAACGCGTATTAAAACGACAAGCATATTTAAAACACATGGCGATGCTTTAGCTAAAAAATTCCGCTATGAGCTTAGAAAATCAGGCTTTAAAGGGGATTTTGATGTGGTATTTTCAGATGAAGAAGCTCATTGTAAAGATCTTGGCTCATTTATGGGTGTAACAGCCTCTTTTGGACTTGCTTTAGCTTCTTTGGCTTTAAGGAAAGTGCTTGATAAGAAAGCTTGATATAAAAGACTTAACTTCTTGTATCAAGCTTTTTAAGCAAAGCGTATCCACTCTTTGTAAAAATGATTACACAAAAGAACAAATTCATGCATGGATTAATATAGACCAAAAAGCTTGGGAAAGAAAATTTCAAAATCAACTAGGTTTTGTTTATGAAGAAAAAGGCCAAATCATATCTTTTATAAGTATAAATTTAGAAGAAAAAACACTCGATCTTTGCTTTACTCATACAAACTATGCTCATCAAGGTTATGGCAAAGATTTATTGGAATTTGCTCTTAAAAACTATCCTTATAGTGAAATTTATACTTTTGCTAGCCTTAGTGCTAAAAATTTCTTTTTAAAAGCAGGATTTAAAATCATCAAAGAAAATATTGTTATAAGAGATCAGCAAGAATTGAAAAATTTTTTAATGAAAAAGGAAATAAATTGAAAAAATTACTTTTACTTTTTAGTCTTTTTTGCTCTTTTGCTTTGGCAAATGAAAATTTAGAAGATCTTTTTAAAGATTACAATGAAAGTGGAGTTTTTATAGCTTATGATGGCAAAAATTATTATAGTAATGATTTTAAAAAAGCAAACAAGCGCATTTTACCTGCCTCTACTTTTAAAATTTTCAATGCCCTAATCGCACTGAATGAAGGTATTGTAAAAGATACCAATGAAATTTTTTATCACTACAAAGGTGAAAAGGTATTTTTACCCTCTTGGAAAAATGACGCAAATTTAGCCCTAGCTATGCAAAGATCACAACTACCTGCTTATAAAGAACTAGCTAGAAAAATCGGCTTAGAAAAAATGCAAAAAAACTTAAATAAACTTAATTATGGCAACCAAAAAATAAGTAAAATCGACGAATTTTGGATAGATGATTCTTTACAAATTAGTCTTAAAGAACAAGCAAACTTACTTTTTGAACTAGCAAATCTAAAATTAGATTATCCTAAAAACATACAAAAAGAAATTATAAATATAATAAAACTTAGCGAAAATAGCCATTATGAGTTTTTTGCAAAAACAGGCTGGGGAAAAGAAAAATACGGACAAATCGTAGGTTTTATAAAAGATAAAAAAACTCATCAAATTTATGCTTTTGCTTTATGTATGGATATAAGTGATTTTAACAAACTTTATCTAAGAGAAGAATTAGCAAAAAAATATCTATCAAATTTAACAAACTTGACACATAAAAAATAAAGGATGGTAAGTCAAGGTATTTTGAAATTCTTTTTCGTAATTTTTTAAAAATGCCTTGCTTATAAAAAATTTATCACCCAAAGCATTAACCCCGCTTAATTTCAAATGTCTAAAAAGCTCTAAAGTATCATCAAATTTTAGCTCTTTTAACTCTTCTTTTGCCTTGATAATCTTAAATTTTTTAGAAAGCTTTTGTGCAATTTGCTCTAAAGTTAAATATTCTAGTGATAAATTAGTGCTTTGTTTTATTTGAGTGAAATTTTTTTCTCCAAAAGTAGAAAAAAGCAAAATCCCATTTTTATTTAACATATTTGCAAGATTTTCTAAAAGCTCATCTATCTTTAGCCACTGCATGCAAGCATTGGAAGCTATAAGATCAAATTTTTTCGTATAAAAATGATGATTTTTAAGTTCATTCATATCAAAAACACCAAATTCATCAAATTTACAAGGATTTTCAAAAGGATAAATATCATTTAAAAAATAATGCTTAAATTTAATACACTCTTGCAAAGCCTTACTAAAATCCCCTACCCCACAGCCAAACTCAAATACCGCTTTAAAATCGCTCAAATCATTCTCACTAAGCATTTTACAAAGCTCTTTAGCCATGTCTTTTTGCACAGGCGTATTTGCGCTATAAGTGTCTTTTGCTCTTATGAAAGTTTGCAAAGTGCTTCCCAAGTGTGGTATTTAAAAAATGCAAAATGTGGCTCATCGATAAACACTGCCTTTTCTTTGAAAAAATTAAAAGCATGCTTTGGTGGAAAGATCTTATCATCTTTACTGATTATGGCTTTATCCCAAGTGAATTTTTCGTTTAAATCTTTAGTGCAAAACTCATATAAACTTAAAAGTTCTGCTTTTAAATGCTCGTTTTTTTCAAAATAAAATTCATCACTTAAATTCATTCTTTTTTCAAGCAAATTTGCTTTAAAATCTTCCAAAGCAAATCTTTTCATCGTAAGTTTAAAAATGGCTTTTTTAATCCCAAATTCATCATTTATAGGTAAATTTGTGCCATTTATGGCTATTTTTTTATCAAATTTTATATCTTTTAAAATTTTGCTCGCCACGCAAACTCCCATAGAAAAGCCAATAAGAGTGATTTTTTCAAATTTATGAAGATCAAATTCCCAATCAAAATTCGCATAATCATACACCATTAAAACATTTACATCACTTTTTAAATGCGTAAAATGGCTAAAATGTGAGCAAAACCCTGAAAAAAATAAAATCAACTCGCGCGAATTTGCATTTTCATGTAAAAAATGAGTTTTCAAAGTACCTCCAAAACCTTTTCTAAGTCTTTTTTCACTAGCCCAGTATGCAAAGAAAAGCGAATTCTAGCTGTATTTTTAGCCACGGTTGGCTCTTTAATAGCAGGCGCAAAAACACCATTTTCTAAAAGCTTTTGTGAAATTTCACTAGCTAGTGCATTTTGCCCTAAAATAAAAGATATCACATAAGCCTCGCCTAAAACTGCACCTTTACTTGCTAAAGCATTTTTAAACCAAGCGCTTAGCTCTAAAAGCTCTTTTCTTTGAGCATTAAATTCGTGCAAATGCTTAAAAACATGCAAAGTCCAAGCTACATTGATAGGCGCAATGGCAGTTGAGTATATAAAAGCTCTTGCCTTGTTGATAAAAAAATCTTTTTCATTACTTATCATGCAAGCTCCCATAGAAGCTATAGCCTTACCAAAGGTAAAAACTAAAAAATCCACTTCCTTTTCTAATCCCAAAAATTTCACATAACCCAAACCATCATCATTAAAACACCCTATGCTATGAGCTTCGTCAATATAAATTTTGATATTTTTAAACTCTTTTTTTAAATTTATGAATTCTTTTATAGGTGCAAAATCTCCATCCATACTAAATAACGCTTCACTTACGATGATGATATTTTCAAATTCTTTATAATGCTTTTGCACTAAGCTTTGTAAATGCTTTATATCATTGTGCTTAAATCTTATAAATTTAGCCCCGCCAAGCCTTAAACCATCGATGATACTTGCATGCACTTGTTTATCTGCTAAAAACAAAGTATTTTTAATGCTTGCTAAAGCTTGCAAACAGCTAACATTTAAGGCATAGCCATTGTTAAAATGCAAGATTTTTCTGCCTAACTTAGCTTCTAAAAAGCTTTCAAATTCATCAAAAATCGCATAATTTCCACTCAAGCTTCTTGAACTTGAACTAGAAAATTCAAATTCTTTCAAATGTGTTAAAAAATCTTGCTTTAATGCTTTTTCATTGCTTAAATTTAAATAATCATTACTCGCTAAATTTAGCAATTTTTGCCCATTATAAACGACATATTTTCCCTCATGTTTTAATGAGCGTAGAATTCTAAAATTATCTTGTTGTTTTAGCTCATCTAAAATTTGTGCAATTTGCATTATTGTTTAAACCTTGCATAGTTTTCACAACCTTTATCATATTTCAAATCACAAGCCTTGCCAAAATACTCTAAAGCTTTAGAAATATCTTGTCTAACACCATATCCATTTATATACACAACTCCAAGATTAGAACAACCTGAACCTTCATTTAAACCACAAGATTTTCTATAAAATTCTAAAGCTTTATAATAATCTTTTCTGACACCATTTCCGTTTATATACATAGTTCCAAGATTAGAACAACTCACACCATTATTTAAATTACAAGCTTTTTGGTAAAGTTCCACTGCTTTAAAATTATCTTTTTTTATTCCTTTGCCAAATTCATACATGACACCAAGATTAGAACAAGCTGAACCAATATTTAAATCACATGCTTTTTCATAAAGCTCTATAGCTTTGAAATCATCTTTTTTTACACCAAATCCATTTTCATACATAAAGCTAAGATTATAACACCCAGCACCAATGTTCAAATTACAAGCTTTTTGATATAATTCAACCACCTTAAAACTATTTGTTTTTACACCTTCGCCTACACTATACATAATGCCGAGATTATAACAACCCGTTCCATTATTTAAATCACAAGCTTTTCTAAGATATTTTTCAGCTTTTACATAATCACCATTTTCATAGGCTTTAATTCCTTTTTCAACCAAATCCTCTTGCGAGTATGCAAAATTTAAAAATAAAATCGCCAAGATAATCAATACTTTTTTCATACTTTACCTCTAAATTTAAGATAAAAGCTAATTATATAAATATTTTCTAAATAATCCTTTTTCATTTTAAAGCATAAATTTGAGTAAAAATTGTAGTATCATTAGTAATAAAAATCAAAGAAGTAAAAATGAATTTAAAAGAACTAGACTTAAAACACATTTGGCACCCTTGCACGCAAATGAGCGATCATGAGTTTTTACCTTTAATACCTATAAAAAAGGCTAAGGGAGTGTATTTGTATGATTTTGATGAAAAATCCTACATAGACTGCATTAGCTCTTGGTGGGTAAATATCTTTGGTCATTGTAATGAATACATCAATGAAAAATTCAAAGATCAACTTCAAAATTTAGAGCATATCTTGCTTGCTGGTTTTTCACATGAGCCTATCATAAAGCTTTCGCAAAGACTTTGCAAGCTTTTACCTTTTAATAAATGCTTTTTTGCAGATAATGGTAGTTCAGCCATAGAAGTGGCTTTAAAAATGAGCTTTCAATACCACTTAAACAATGGCTCTAAAAAGGATAAATTCCTATCACTTAGCAATTCTTACCACGGAGAAACCCTAGGTGCATTAAGCGTTGGCGATGTAGCACTTTATAAAAAAACCTATGAGCCTTTACTTTTAAAAAGTATCACAACACCTGTGCCAACTAGCAAAGACTATACAAAAGAACTTGAAATTTTAGAAAGTATTTTAAAAAATCATCATCATGAAATTTGTGCTTTTATACTTGAGCCTTTACTTCAATGTGCGGGCAATATGCACATGTATGAGCTTGGGTATTTAGATGAGGCGATTAAACTTGCTAAAAATTATGGCGTGCAAGTGATATTTGATGAAATAGCCACAGGTTTTGGACGCACAGGGGAGATGTTTGCGCTTGATTATTGTTCGCAAAGCATTGATTATATATGTCTTTCAAAAGCTATCACGGGTGGGTATTTACCACTTTCAGTGGTGCTTACTAAAGATGAAATTTATGAAAAATTTTATGATAGCTATGAGAGCCAAAAGGCCTTTTTACACTCTCACTCCTACACGGGTAATGCCCTAGCTTGTGCAGCGGCTAATGCGACTTTGGATATTTTTGAAAAAGAAAACATCATCGCAAAAAATAAAATCAAAAGTGCTTTTATAAAAACTCAATGGGAAAGTTTAAAAGAATTTGATTTTTTAGGAAATTTTAGAAATTTAGGTATGGTAAGTGCATTTGATATACAAAAAAGCAAATACCAAAGAGCAGGACTTGAAGTCTTTCAAAGAGCCTTAGAAAAAGGCTTACTTTTAAGACCACTTGGCAATACAATATATTTCATGCCACCATATGTTATAAATGAAGATGAGATTGCTTATGTAGTGGAGTCTTTAAGAGAAATTTTCAAGGATTTTTGAAAGATTTTCACACACTTTATCATCAAATTCTATGATAGGAATTTTAGCATAATTGCTTATAAAATCCTTGCTAAAAGTATCTTGGCTTTTTAAGATTAAAGCAAGGATTTTAATATCTCTTTGTTTTAGTGCTTCTATACTTAAAAGTGTGTGATTGATACTTCCTAGATAGTCTTTTGCCACTAAAATCGTAGGGTGCTTAAACGCACTCATATAATCAATCATCGTTTTTTCATCATCAAGAGGCGAAAAAAGCCCACCAGCTAGCTCGATAATGAGTTTGTCACTTTGTGGAATTTGTATATCAAAGGCTTTATAGCTTAAATTCTCTAAAATCCTGCCTTTGTGCGGTGAAGCAGGGGTTTGCAAAAACACACCTTCTTTGAAAATCTTAGTTTTTGGGCTAAACTCAGCTACTACCTCACTATCTCTTGGCGTGCCTGCTTGGATAAGCTTAAAATAATCAAAACCCAATTCCTTACAAAGTCTAGCACTTAGATAAGTTTTGCCAACATCTGTGTCTATACCACTAATGTATATTTTCATTTTAAACCTATGAAAGTATTTTTAAACCCACAGTACAAGCAATGATAAGAGCAATCAAAAAAAGCTTTAAAAAGCTTTTGCTTTCTTTGTAAAAAAGAACTCCGATGATAACCCCACCTGCAGTTCCAGCTCCTGTCCATATAGAATAAGCCACACTCATAGCAATACTTTGCATGCTAAGACTTAAAAATCCAAAAGAAAAACCAAAACACACTATCAAAGCTAAAAGATAAAGCTTATTTTTAGTGCTTACAAGTTGTTTCATGATAATCACACCAAAAATTTCAAAAGCAGTCGCTAAAAACAAAAAGAACCATTCCATTATTTAGCTTCCTTGCTAATGATTTTAAGGCCTATGATACTTAAAAGTAAAATAGCTATTAAAGTAAGCTTGGTGATAGAACTTGGCTCATTGAAAATAAACATCTCATTAAGCACCACCCCAACCGTGCCAATACCTACAAAAACACTATAAGCAATGCTTACTTCAAGTCTTTCACAAGCTTTTAAAAAACATGTAAAAGATATGCAAACCCCAATGGCTGTTAAAGCATAATGCCAAATTTCAGTAGAGTATTTTAAACCACTCACCCAAAAACACTCAACCAAACCACCTAAAATCACCATAAACCAACCAAAATTAGAGCTTATTTTTGTTCTTTCTATCATAATCTACCTTTTTTCAAAAGCGCAAATTATAGCTAAAATTACAAAAATAAAACTTTAATCAAAAACTAAACATATAATAATGAAAAATATCATTATTATAAATATTTTTATAATATTAATTTATATTTAATTTTTATTATTATAGAATCAAAAGCTTGTAAAAAGGAGATAAAAATGAGTTTTTTAACAAATAGTAAAAAGGCTTTATTAATATTAGCTAGTTTAGCATTTTTAACAAGCAATAATGCTTTTGCAAAAGATTTTGAACCTATTATCGTTATACACGGTGGTACAAGTGGCTTAGGACTTACTAAAGAAGAATTTGCTAAAAGAGAAAAAGTAATGAAAGAATCTTTAAAAGCAGGCCAAAGCATACTTGAAAAAGGTGGAAGCTCTGTTGATGCAGTTATAGCTGCCATTAAAGTAATGGAAGATAGTCCTGAATTTAACGCTGGAAAAGGTGCTGTTTTTACTTCTGATGGATTTAACGAACTTGACGCATCTATAATGGATGGAAAAAATTTAAGAGCAGGTGCAATTGCTATGGCTAGGACAATTAAAAATCCTATAGAGGCAGCAAGACTTGTTATGGAAAAAACACCTCATACTTTAATAGCAGGGGAAGGTGCTGATAAATTAGCCAAAAAACATGGTTTAGAAATAGTAGGTCAAAAATATTTTTTCACAGAGCACAGATACAAACAACTTCAAGAAGCTAAAAAAAGCAAAGAAGTATTACTAGATAGCGATAAAGCAAAAGCTCATCTTGGTGTAAATACTGAGCCATATTTAGGCACAGTAGGTGCGATAGCTTTAGATAAAAATGGCAACCTAGCAGCGGGCACAAGCACAGGTGGTACTACAAATAAAATGACAGGACGCATTGGAGATTCTCCTATCATAGGGGCAGGAAATTATGCAAATAATGACTCAGTTGCGATTTCTTGCACAGGAACAGGTGATATTTATATAAGAGTGGCTGTGGCTCATGAAGTTGCGTCTTTATATAAATATAAAAAACTTTCAGTACAAAAAGCAGCTGAAGAAACTATCAAACAAGTAGCTAAACTTGGTGGCACGGGTGGAATCATCTCAATAGATAAAAATGGAAAAGTTGGTTATGCTTGGACTAAAGATAAACTTGGGATGTATCATGGACAAGCAAAAATAGGTGAAGAACCAAAAGTATTTTGGCCGCTTGGAAAATAATTAGCGCAACTTAACTTTTTTAACGCCTCGAAGTTTAAAAATCTTTGAGGCTCCGCTTTCAAAAAACTTTTCATCTACTATTTTATCTGCATTTTGCATAGCCCACTTTAAATCAAATTTTTTTCCATGAAGATTTGCAGAAGTAGAATAAAGCCAATCAAACTCTTTTAAAAATTCCTCATGAGCACAATCTTTCACGACGCGTATTGCTTTAGAATTAGGATATAAAAAAGTAGTTTTTTTGGATTTTCTAATAGTGTTTTTAAAATGATTTGGCACTCTTGTAAGTTTTTTAAGCTCGCTAAATTTAGCTGTGGTAATCAAACAATCCTGACTTAAAGGCCTTTTTTTTAAAGTATTAAGGGCTTTTAAGTCCTTGCTTAAAAACCCTGCTGTTGTATCAGTTTGAGCAAGATAAATCATGCTTTTAAGTATTCTTGCAAGCTCTTTACTTCAAGACATGATTTATTTTGTATAGCTTTAATCGCTTTAGCACCTGCATACGCTGCTCTTAGGTTTGTAAAATATGGGGTTTTAAAGCGTAAAATATTTGCTCTAATTTTTTTAGTATCACCTTTAAAACTATGCTCATCGCTTGTATTAATGGCAAGTTGAATTTGAGAATTTTTTAACTTATCCTCTACATTTGGGCGTCCTTCAGAAATTTTATGCACAAACTCACACTCTAAACCTGCTTCTTGTAAAATTTTATAAGTTCCACTTGTAGCAATGATTTTAAATCCTAGCTTAATGTATTCGTTAGCTAAATCTACTGCGTATTTTTTATCTTGTTCTCTTAGTGATAAAAATACATTGCCACTTTCTGGTAAGAAATTTGAAGAAGCAAGTTGGCTTTTTGCGTAAGAGTTTTCAAAGTCTTTGCTTACACCCATAACTTCGCCGGTTGAGCGCATTTCAGGCCCAAGCTCAAGGTCACTTCCGCTAAGTTTAGCAAAAGGAAATACCACTGATTTTACACTAATATGTTTTGGTTTTTTAGCTCTTAAAATTCCGTTTTTTTCTTCTACTACTTTGAAGGTATCATAAAATTTCAAACTTTCTCTTAAATTTCCTTGCCACATCACGCGTGTTGCAACCTTAGCTAAAGGAATTCCTGTAGCCTTACTTACAAAAGGCACAGTTCTACTAGCTCTTGGATTTACTTCTATCATATAAAGTTTATTATCATGGATAGCAAATTGTATATTTAAAAGCCCTACTACACCTAAATTTAAAGCAATATCTTTTGTTTTTTGCTCAATCGTTTCAAGCATAGCTTCATCAATATTTACAGCAGGTAAAGAGCAAGCACTATCACCTGAGTGAATTCCTGCTTCTTCAATATGCTCCATGATACCTGCTACATAAACTTCTTTTCCATCACTTATCGCATCTACATCAAGTTCAGTTGCATTGTCTAAAAATTGATCGATTAATACCGGAGATTTATCACTTACATCTACGGCTTCTTGCATATAAAGTCTAAGCTCGCTCTCATCATGCACCACACGCATTGCACGACCACCCAAAACATAGCTTGGTCTAACAAGCACAGGATAACCTATCTCATTTGCTTTTATAATCGCTTCTTCAACGCTTATAGCTGTGCCATTTTTAGGTTGATTTATGCCTAAATCTTCGATAAATTTAGCAAATTTCTTTCTATCTTCGGCTAAATCTATCACCCTTGCACTTGTTCCTATAATCTTTGCTCCAAAAGCACTAAGGCGTTTTGCAAATTTAAGCGGAGTTTGACCACCAAAATGTACTATCACCCCATCTGGTCTTTCTCTATCAATAACTGCTCTTAAATGCTCAAAATCAATTGGCTCAAAGTATAAAATATCACTTGTATCATAATCTGTCGAAACCGTTTCTGGATTACAATTATACATTATAGTTTTTACACCCATATCTTTTAGAGCAAAAGAAGCATGCACACAAGCATAATCAAACTCAATGCCTTGTCCTATGCGGTTTGGCCCACCACCTATAATCATCACTTTTTTATCTTTTTTATCTTTACTTTCTTTTACTTGTGTAGCTTCATTTGCATTAATACTTGAGTATAAATACGGAGTTAGTGCTTCAAATTCGCCTGCACAAGTATCTACTTCGCTATATTGAGCAATGATTTTATGTTTAATTCTTGCATAATAAATATCATTTTGGCTTAACTCAAGATTATCTTTTTGATTAATTAAGCTAGCGATTTTTTTATCTGAAAAACCTAAGGTTTTAGCTTTTCTTAATAGTTGTTTATTGCTTAAAATATCCATATCTATTTGATTTTCAAATTCCACTATTTCTTTGATTTGATTTAAAAACCAAGGATCTATTTTACAAAGCTCAAAAAGCTCTTGTGTGCTAAAACCTTCTCTAAAAGCTTGTGCTATATAAAGTAAACGTTTTTCATTAGCTTGGCGAATTTTTGCCAAAAGCTCATTTTTATCACATTCTATAGTATCAAATCCACTTAAATTTCTCTCAAGTGAGCAAAGTGCTTTTTGAATGCTTTCTTTAAAAGTTCTCCCTATAGCCATAACCTCACCCACACTTTTCATAGCAGTGCCTAGCTCTGTGTTTGCATTTGGGAATTTTTCAAAAGTAAAACGAGGAATTTTGGTTACGATATAATCAATTACTGGTTCAAATGAAGCAGGAGTTCCTGTGATATCGTTTTTAATCTCATCTAAACTAAATCCAACCGCTAAAAGCGTAGCTACCTTAGCTATAGGATAACCCGTTGCTTTGCTAGCTAGGGCTGAAGATCTTGAAACCCTAGGATTCATTTCAATAACTATCATTCTACCATTAGTTGGATTGATAGCAAATTGCACATTTGATCCGCCTGTATCTACTCCGATTTCTCTTAAAATAGCAAAAGAAGCATTACGCATTGCTTGGTATTCTTTATCAGTCAAAGTTAAAGCAGGAGCTATAGTAATAGAATCACCCGTATGAACCCCCATAGGATCAATATTTTCAATAGAGCAAACGATAATACAATTATCATTTTTATCTCTAATGACTTCCATTTCGTATTCTTTCCAACCAAGTAAACTTTCTTCGATTAAAATTTCATGGATAGGACTGAGTGCTAAAGCAGTATTTGCAAGCTCTGCAAACTCATCCATATTATACACCACGCCACTTCCTGCACCACCTAAGGTAAAAGAAGCTCTAATCATCAAAGGAAAACCAATCTCATCAACAGCTTTTAAAGCTTCTTCATAATTATACGCATACATAGATTTTGGCAAATCCATGCCAATTTTTTTCATACATTCTTTAAAAACTTGCCTATCTTCGCCCTTTTTAATCGCTTCAGGATTTGCACCTAAAAATTTTACATCTGCAAGCTCGCCACTTTCATAAACTTCCATAGCAACATTTAATGCAACTTGGCCACCCATAGTAGGTAAAATCGCATCGATTTTTTCTTTTTTGATTATACTTAGAATACTTTCTTTGGTAATTGGTTCTATATAAGTTGCATCAGCAAATTCAGGATCTGTCATAATCGTAGCTGGATTAGAATTGATCAAAACCACTCTATAACCTAGCTCTTTTAAGGTTTTTGCTGCTTGAGTTCCTGAGTAATCAAACTCGCAAGCTTGACCTATAACGATAGGCCCACTGCCTATTAATAATATATTTTTTATATCTGTTCTTTTTGGCATGTATTTTCCTAAGCTGAATTTTTAGCAAAATTATAACAAATATAAGTTTTTTAGAAGTTGAAATTAATAAAGAATTTAGCTCTTAAAGAGCTAAATTTTATTGACGCTTACCAAAAGTTATAGCATAAGCTTCATTTCTTACATCAAATAAAGGATCTTGTGGTGGATTAACCCCTTGAGGTACATCTGAAGGAAAATATACATCAAAATTACAATCTTCCTTGCTCAAAGCATTAACTTTAAAAGTCCCAACTAAACTTTCTTTGTGTTTACCACTCCACAAAGCCGTTGTATCATTGGTAATATCATTTTTATTTGCATATACTAAATACATCTTATACTCAACTGGCTTATTAGTCTCTATACGATTTTGAAAATCTTCTTTTAAAAAATCACTACTTGCACTTTTCATTTGTGCCTCATTTAAATACGCCACACCTTCGTTTGGAACTAATTTCCATCTTGCTGGTAGATAATTTTCTCCATTTGCTTGTTTAAAATAAAAAGTATGGATACTAAAAAATGGAGTATTTGCTACGCTTTTACTGATACCAATTTTATCCGTATATACAGCAAAATTTCTATAAGAATCAACCTCTTTCAACATCTTGCTTATTTTTTCTTGATCGACTTTACCATTTACAGGAAGTCTCATTTCAAAAAACTGACCAAACTCTTTAGGATTTTTTGCAAAATTTATTTCTGTATTTAGCATAACCATAGTCCAAGAGGCAGAATCTTTAGGATCAATAATTCTAATAGCCATACCCCTTGTTTTACTTTTATCATCTTTAAAAGCGCCGCCCAAAGAATATCTTACTTGAATCGGCAAGCTTTTTTGTGTTAATAAAGGCACATCAACTTCTTTATTGATAGACAAAGCTGGCTCAAAAGTTCCCATAGCACAAAAGCCCTTTGCATGATTAACTTTTGCTTTTGGATTTTTAGGGTCTGCATTAAGTTGGTAAAAAATATCTGCTATTTTTTGCGCATCATATTCTCCTTCATTTGCATAAATAGCACCACTTAAACAACAAATAGCCAAACAACTGCTGATATATTTTTTCATTAAAGCTCCTAGTTTTAAACTTAGAAGCTATTGTAATATTTAATTCTAAATAATAATTTATATTAATTAAAATAAATAATTTTTTACTATAAATTTTCTACCATATAAAAATAGCTTGGTACTTTCATCTTAGCATAGGGTTTAACATAAGCATTTTGATAAGCACCCTCTTCTTCTATTTTAAAAATTTCTCCCACTGGAATTCCTGAAAAGAAAATTTCATCCAAACCACTTGTATAAACCTTATCACCCATTTTAAGCTCAAGCCATTTAGGGATATATTTAACTAAAACATAATCATTTCTCCCATGAGCTATACCTGGTGCTTGTTCTTTACCTATGTAAACAGAAAAAATACATTCTTCATCACCTTGCAAAAGCCCCAAAGCTCTACCATTTTTTTCTATGACTATGCCTGCTGTATAGCCATTATAAATTAAACCTTTGATTTTTCCTTTATAATCAACATCAAGCCAAACCTTATGATAATCACTAATTTGCGCATAAGAAGTTGCCTTAACTAAACTCACATTAGGATAATAAAAACTTGAATTTTTATCGCTTAAAATATTATTTAGCTCATTAGCAAAGTTTTTCATGTAGATATTATTTTTTTCAAGCTCAGTATTTCTTTCTCTTAAAGTTCTAATTTCTTCAGCTTGATTAAAATGTTCGTTGAATTTGTTTTTTAAAAGATCAATACTTTGAGAAAATTGATTAACAATAGCAATATTTAAATCTAAAACATTTCGTTTTATTACATCTCCATAATAAAACGAAATAAATACTAAAAAAGATAATATTAAAACGCTAAGAATTTTACTCTTCATTCGTTAGCTGGTGTAATAATGAAATTTCTTCTAAAGCTTTACCTGTACCTTTTGCAACTGCTAAAAGTGGCTCATCAGCTACATATACTGGAAGTTTTACAATTTCAGATAAATATTTATCAAGCCCGCGTATTAAAGCTCCACCTCCTGTTAAAACAACACCATTTTCAACAATATCAGCTGCAAGATCAGGCGGCATCATTTCAAGAACGATTTTTAAAGCATCAGCGATTTCTTTTAAATGTTCACGCATAGCTTCTCTTACATCTTCACTTGTTAGTTCGATTCTATTTAACAAGCCTGTTACTTGATCGCGTCCTTTAACTACCATAGAAAGCTCTTTTGGAAGCTGAACTGCTGAACCAATAGCGATTTTAATCTCCTCACCCGTTCTTTCACCTATGACAAGATTGTATTTTTCTTTTACATAATTTACTATACTAGTATCAAGCTTATCACCGGCTGTGCGGATAGATTTTGAAATCACAAGCCCGCCCAAAGAAGTAACGCCAATCTCAGTTGTACCACCACCAATATCTACCACCAAGCTCCCTTGAGGCTCTCTAATAGGTAAATTTGCACCAATAGCTGCTGCCATAGGTTCTTCTATCAAAAATACTTCTCTAGCGCCCGCACTTAAAGCACTTTCTCTAACTGCTTTTCTTTCAACTTGGGTTAAACCATAAGGTACTGAAATGATAATTCTAGGTCTTAAAAAAGATTTTCTTCTATGAGTTTTTTCTATAAAATAACGGATCATTTTTTCAGTCATATCAAAATCAGCAATCACACCATCTTTCATAGGACGGATTGCTTCGATATTGCCTGGGGTTTTTCCTACCATTTCCTTAGCTTCTTTTCCAACAGCTAAAATTTTAACCCTACCATATCTTTCACGCTCTACTGCAACAACTGAAGGTTCATCAATCACTATACCTTTATCTTTTACCAAAACTAAAGTATTTGCGGTACCTAAGTCAATCCCCATATCACTTGAAAAAAATCCAATTATTTGATCTAAAATCATTCTCAGCCTTTAACTTTTTTATTTTTTATAAATAAAGGTTTTGCACCTTCTTTGATTACCTCTTTGGTAATTACTATACTATATCCATTATACTCTGGCAAATCAAACATCAAATCTACCATCATCTCTTCAATAATACTTCTTAAACCTCTAGCCCCTGTTTTACGCTCCAATGAAAGCTTAGCAATCTCTCTTAGTGCTTCATCTTCAAATTTTAATTCCACATTATCAATAGCAAAAAGTTTTTGATATTGTTTAATAATGGCATTTTTTGGCTCTGTTAAAATACGCACCATGCTTTCTTCATCAAGCTCTTCTAAAGAAGCAAGCACATGCAATCTTCCTATAAGTTCAGGGATAAGCCCAAAATGCACTAAATCATCAGGTTCTAATCTTTGAAGTAAAGCTTCTTTTTCATCTTTTTTATCATCAGTAAAAAAGCCCATGACATTATCGCCTAATTTTCTTTTAATGATATCACTAATACCATCAAAAGCTCCACCACACACAAATAAAATATTAGTCGTATCTATTTGTATAAAATCTTGATTTGGGTGTTTTCTACCACCTTTTGGCGGAATATTTACTAAAGATCCTTCAATGATTTTAAGTAAAGCTTGTTGCACACCCTCACCACTCACATCTCTTGTAATGGAGCGATTTTCACCCATCCTTGCGATTTTATCTATCTCATCGATAAATATAATCCCTTTTTGTGCTCTTTGCACATCTCCATCAGCAGCTTGCAAAAGACGAGTAAGGATATTTTCAACATCTTCTCCTACATAACCTGCTTCAGTTAAAGAAGTCGCATCACAAATTGCAATAGGCACATCTAAAAATCTAGCTAAAGTTTGCGCTAACAAAGTTTTTCCACTTCCTGTTGGACCTACTAATAAAATATTTGATTTTGCTAATTCTGTATCATCATCTTCTAAGTCAGATCTAAAAAGCCTTTTGTAGTGATTATACACCCCTACACTAAAGATTTTTTTAGCCCTATCTTGCCCGATGACATATTTATCTAAATATGCTTTTAATTCTTTAGGGGTTATGTCTTTAAAATTTTCTTTATCAACTTCTTTATTTTTTAGCTCTTTTTCCTCTCCAAAGAAAATATTGCAAGCACTTTCAGCACAATACTCACATATAAAGGCATTATTATAATCATTTACTAAAATTCTTCTTTCGCTTGTTTCTATTTCGTTACAAAAACTACATCTTTTAACCATGGTTTTTTTCCTTATATATAGGAATTCCTCTTTTTGTTTCTAAGATAAAATTACACATTTTTTTAACATTTTCACTAGAAGCACTTTCTAATAAATTCAAAGCATTATCTTTTAAATTTCCTTGTCTGAATAAAAATTTAAAAGCTTTGCTTAAAACATCCACTTCTTCTTTATCAAAGCGTCTTCTAATGCCTACTAAATTCAAACTTCTAATGCTTGCACGATTTCCCTCAGCTAAGCAAAATGGCACTACATCTTGAGAAAGTGCGCTAGCACCTGCTATCATACACCCTTCTCCTACTTTTACAAATTGATGTATTGGAGTAAGCCCACCTACTACAGTATAATCTCCAAGTTCTACATGGCCTGCTAAAGTAGCATTATTTGCTAAAATGATGTGATCTCCTAAAGTACAATCATGCGCAATATGAGAATAAGCCATGATAAAAGCATTATCGCCTATCCTTGTGAAGCCATCGCCTTTAGCTGTACCTGAGTTAATAGTAACAAATTCTCTAATAACCGCATTCTTTCCTATGATAACACCTGAGTTTATCTCATCTTTATAAGATATATCTTGCGGGATATCTCCAACTATAGCATAAGAAAACACTTTTGAATTCTCACCTATAGTTACATTAGGTAAAATTCTTGCACCTTGTTTGATGATGGTATTTACACCTATGTTAGCATTTTTACCAACATAAGCATAAGCTTCTACTACAACATCATCTGCTATAATAGCTCCATCTTCTATAACTGCACTTGGATGAATTTTGCTCATCATTTATCTACTATCATGGCTTTAAGTTCAGCTTCTGCAACTAATTGCCCATCTACAAAAGCTTTTCCTTGGAAAATCCACATATTTCCACGATTTTTTACTACACTCATTTCATAATCAAGTCTATCACCAGGACGCACTGGATTTCTAAATTTTGCATTATCAATACCCGTAAAATATACTACCTTAGTGCTTGGATCTACTTTATCATCCATACTTTCAAATGCTAAAACCCCTCCAGTTTGCGCCATGCCTTCTAAAATTAACACACCCGGATAAATTGGATGATCTGGAAAATGTCCCATAAAAACATGATCGCTTATACTAATATTTTTATAACCTCTAACAACTTCTTTGTTTTTTAATTCTACGATTTTATCTACAAGTAAAAATGGATACCTATGTGGTAAAATTTTTTGAATTTGCATTACATCTATCATAAATTTAGCCTTAAAATATATTCAAAATTCAGATTTTACAAAAAAAATATTAATAAATTAATTAAGTTTTATAACTTCACAATCTTTTCTTTGCTATCAAAATAAATTTCACTTTTTGCCATAAATTCATAAGCACCTTTAATAATATTTTCAACAATAATCACCGGTGAAAGATCATAAGCACCAAAATGCTTTTGTCTTATTTTGATTTCTTGCTCTATTTTTAAAGGATTTTGTAAAAAATCTTCGTAATTTTTAAATCGCATTTTACATAAGCTATTAAAATAATCAAAACTCCATAAATTAATCTCATCCTTTGCACTTTTATAATGCTTTAAACCCTCATCTAAAACACTAAATTTAGTGTAAGAATTTTTAAAATGTGAGTAAAATAAAACATGAGTTCTTATAGCTTGCTTGTTTTGTTTTATCAAAGCCCTTAACAAGCGATAATTTAAAAATTTCTCTCTTTGAATTTCAAATTTAATGCCCTTTTTTTCTAAATTTTTTACTTGGTTGTAGAATTTAATTTTCTCTTCTATACTTGAAGGCAATATTTGTTTATTAATAGGACTCATCAGCTCATCTATAAAGGCTTTTTGACCTTTTTGTTTAGAAAGTGCATAAATACAACCACAATAATTTTGATGATAAAGCATATCTTGCTTTGCTAGGGCAAATTGTCTTTGCGTACCTCCATTTTTTCTAAAATCAGGTGCTAAAAACTCTATACCAAATTTATCACATTCTTTTTGTAATGCTAATTTTAGTTGCTCTAGGTCTTTTTTAGGAGATGTTAAAAGAGTTGTTGTAAGTTTTTTTTCTCCTATTTTTTGAGCAAATTCAACACTTTTATGCATTCTAAAATCAAAACAAATTTGACATCTTGCACCTTTTTCAGGCTCATCCTCATAGCCCTTTACGCTCTCAAGCCATTTTTCATACTCATATTCACCCTTATAAAGTTTAATGCCTAATTTATCACAACTGCGTTTAACATCTAAAAATCTAAGTTCATGCTCACTATATGGATGGATGTTTGGGTCATAAAAATACCCGATGATTTTTTCTTCAGGATAGGCTTTGCTTAATTCTTGTATAAAATAATGACTATCCACGCTACAACAAATATGAACTAACATAATTCTTTTAACACCTTAAAAGCATGATCTTTAGCTTTTACATTTTTATAAATTTTTGCGATATTTCCTTCCTCATTAATTACAAAAGTAGATCTTATAAGCCCTTCATACTCTTTTCCATAATTTTTCTTTAAACCCCAAGCACCATAAAGTTTGCAAATTTCTTTTTCGCTATCACTTAACAAAGTGTGCTTTAAATCATATTTTTTTATGAAATTTTCATGTGATTTCACACTATCTGGGCTAATACCTATAATCACAGCATTTTGTCCTAAAAAATCTTCATAATTTTGACTAAATTCGCAAGCTTGTGTAGTACAACCTGGGGTATTATCTTTTGGATAAAAATACAAAATAATTTTTTTACCCAAAAAATCACTTAGAGAAATTTTAACTCCATCTTGATTTAAAAGTTCAAAAACTGGAGCTTTATCACCAATTTGCAATTCTTTCATTTTTTACCTTTCAATCTTAATTTTTCTACACTTTCACCACCAAAAGCAATATTATATGGCTCAATATCTTCTAGCATTATGACTATATTTTGCTTTGGTTTATTATATTTTGCATGCAAAAGCTCTGTAATATCTGCTATTAACTCTTCTTTTTGTACTTTGCTAAATTCTGGTTTAGCGAGTTTGATACTAATAATAGGCATTGTTTTTCCTTGCTTTAAATAAAGAATTTTACTATATTCTAGCAATTATTAGTATATTTTTGATAAAATTAGTTTTATTTTCAATAAAGGCTTATTCATGATTAGGGCAAAAAAAATTTGGATGGATGGAAAAATCATTGATTTTGATGATGCAAAAATTCATGTTTTAACACATTCATTACATTATGCAAATGCAGTTTTTGAAGGAACAAGAGCTTATAAAACACAAAATGGTTTAGCAATTTTTAGATTAAAAGAACATACCAAAAGACTTTTAGAGTCTGCAAAAATCACTTTAATCAACTCACCTTTTTCTCAAGAAGAACTTGAAAATGCACAAGTTGAACTTTTAAGAGCAAATGATTTTCAAAATAACACTTATTTGCGCCCATTGATCTTTTTGGGTGATGGAACTATGGGAGTTTATCATGCTAAAGCTCCTGTTAGAGTAGCTATTGCCGCTTGGGAATGGGGTGCTTATTTGGGCGAAGAAGGCTTAGAAAAAGGTATTAAGGTTAAAATTTCTTCTTTTGCTAGAAATAGCGTAAAATCTAGCCTAGGCAAAGCCAAAGCAAGTGCAAATTATTTAAATTCTCAAATGGCTAAATATGAAGCTATAGAAGCAGGATATGAAGAAGCTTTAATGCTTGATGAAGAAGGTTTTGTAGCAGAAGGGACAGGCGAGTGCTTTTTTATGGTTAAAGACGGGAAATTAATCACCCCGCCAAATGATTTTTCATTAAAAAGTATTACCCAAGATACTGTTTTAAAAATTGCACATGATTTGGGCATAAGCGTAGTGCGCCAAAGAATTTCAAGAGATGAAGTTTATGTGGCTGATGAAGCATTTTTCACAGGAACTGCAGCAGAAATAACTCCAATAAATAATATTGATGCAAGAATTATAGGAAATGGAAAAAGAGGCGAGCTAACAACAAAGCTCCAAAATGCGTATTTTGATATAGTTTATGGACGCAATGAAAAATACGCTTCTATGCTAACTTATATTTAACAAAGGAACTAAATGCCAGCTGATTTGAATGATTATTTTAATAAAAAAAACAATCAAAACAACAATAAGCAAAATTTAAATTTCAAAGCCCCAGAATTTAATTTCAAAGGTTTTGGAAAATTTTCTCCATTAATTTATAGCGCGATTGCAATTGTTTTAGTCTTTGCGCTTTTTAAACCTTTTGCAATAGTTAATTCAGGGGAAATGGGAATCAAGTCTACCACGGGTAAATACAGCCCTACTCCGCTTGAACCAGGACTTCATTTTTTTATGCCAGTATTACAAAAAATCACTATAGTAGATACTAGAGTAAGACAAATTAATTATGCTTCTATTGAAGGCGTAAATGAAAATTTACAAATAGGTTCAGGGGTTGTAAATAAAAATAGTATTTCGGTGCTTGATTCAAGAGGTTTGCCTGTGTCTATTGATGTAACTGTTCAATATAGATTAAATCCTTTACAGGTTCCTCAAACCATAGCTACTTGGGGGCTTAATTGGGAAAATAAAATCATTGACCCAGTTGTAAGAGATGTAGTAAGAAATGTGGTAGGTCAATATACTGCAGAAGAGCTTCCAACCAATCGTAACACCATAGCAGTGCAAATTGATCAAGGCATTAGAAAAACCATAGAAAGTCAACCAAATGAACCTGCTGAGCTTCAAGCAGTTCAACTTAGAGAGATTATCTTGCCTATAAAAGTAAAAGAGCAAATTGAAAGAGTACAAATTGCTAAACAAGAAGCTGAAAGAACCAAATACGAAGTAGAAAGAGCTAATCAAGAAGCACTTAAAAAAGCAGCTTTAGCTGAAGGGGAAGCAAATGCAACCATAATTAGTGCTAAAGGTAGAGCAAGTGCGGTTAAAATAGAAGCTGATGCACAAGCGTATTCAAATAGAGAAATAGCAAAAAGTTTAAATAACCCTTTGCTTGATTTAAAACAAATTGAAACTCAAAAGCAGTTTAACGAAGCACTTAAGGTTAATAAAGATGCCAAAATTTTCTTAACACCTGGTGGAGCTGTACCAAATATTTGGGTTGATAGCAAAGATAATAAAAGAACAAGCTCAGTAGCAAATTAAAAACTAAAGAAGTGATAATGAAAGCCCAACACATTCGAGAGCAAATGATTTTTTATACTACTCATTTGCACTTAGTAGATTTTTTATTAATGGCCTTGGTTATATTTTTTTTCATTATCACTTTATTTTTAGCTTTAATCATCAGAAACAAGCCTGCTTTTGCCTTTATGGTGATTTTTTTAGGAATTTTATGTTCAGCAGGTATCGCTTATTTAGGATATTTTTTAATTGATACTAAAGTTAGATCAAGAATAACCAGCTTAGATAATGCTCAATTTTTTGTATATGATAACTCACTCAGCGTTGATTATAGCTTAACAAATACTTCTAAAAAAAGCTTTAGATACTGCAAATTAAAAGTAGAAGTTTTTAAGAAAAGTGATGATAATAGTACTTTTAAAAATTTAATACATACTATAAAACCTCTAAGAAGCAAATCAACCATGATAGAAAAAACAATAAATCCACAACAAACTATTAATTTAAAAACCAAATTTTCCGATTTTAAAGAAGGTCAAAATTTTGACATTGAGATTAGTTCAAAGTGTTTTTAATGGGATATTTTACATTTTTTCATATTTTAATCATTGTTATTATGTTAGCTTCTACAGGTTTAACTTGGGTTTTGCTTTACTTAAAAGTTCAAAATAAAAAATATATGATTATTTTTTGCATAGTGAGTTTTATACTAGCATTAATTTTAACCATTTCATTACTATTAACTATAGATCAATATACCAAAAAAGCAAGTTTGAGTAATTTTTCAACCTACAGACGCTTAGCAACAGAAAGTATTATTGTAAAAGGTAGAGTAACTAATGATACTAATTTTAAAATTTCTGAATGCTTTTTAGAGCTTAGGATAATTGATGATAACAAAAAACATGAGGTAAGTGGTGAAATCTTTAATCAACAAAATTTTGATAGCATAAAAAGAGCAAATCAAGAACAAAGAGATGCTTCATATAATATCAATATTGCAAAAAACTTACCAGGGCATACTTATAAAGATTTTTCATTTGAAGTGGGATTACCACCTCATTTTCAAAGCTATAAGGTATTTAAACAATTAAAATGCAGATAAGGATTATTTAATAAAATAATCCCCATCAAAACTAATTAAAGAGTATTTTCTTTCATCGCCTATACTTGAAACTAGTTCATTAATATCCAAAAAAGTCAAGCTATCTGCACCTGTATACTCTCTAACCTCTTCAACGCTTTTATTAGCTGAGATTAATTCTTCAAAGGTAGGTGTATCTATACCATAAATATCAGGAAATTTAATTTCTGGACATGCAATCGCTAAATGGATTTTTCTTGCACCTGCTTGTTTTAAAAGTGCAATAATTTTTTTAGAAGTTGTTCCTCTTACCACACTATCATCAATCACCACTATATCTTTGCCTTCTAAGACTTTTTTCATAGGATTGAGTTTTAATTTTACCTTCAAATTTCTCATTTCTTGAGTTGGCTCTATGAAAGTTCTTCCAACATAGTGATTTCTCACTATTGCCATTTCAAGTGGGATTTTTAAATATTGTGCAAAACCTATAGCAGCACTTACACCACTATCTGGAACTGGCACTACAAAATCCACTTTTTCTTTAAATTTTTTAGCCAAGGCTTCACCCATTTTTTTACGCACTTCATATACGCTTTTACCTTCTATAATACTATCAGGTCTAGCAAAATAAATATACTCAAATGCACAAATTCTTGGGTCTGTCTTATCAAATACTTGAATGCTTTCAAACTCATAACTACCTTGAGTAAAAATCAACATCTCGCCTGGTTTTACATCGCGGATAAATTCAGCCTCTATCAAATCAAAAGCGCAAGTTTCACTCGCTACAATATACCCACCATCTTTTAATCTACCCAAAGATAAAGGTCTAACCCCATAAGGATCTCTTACTACAAAAAGTTGATTTTTACTAGCAAGCATAAAGCAATACGCTCCCTTGCTTTGAGTCAAGCTTTCTATAAATCTATCTTTTAAAGTTTCTTTTTTGCTTTTTGCTATTAAATGTACCACATTTTCTGTATCCATATTAGAATGAAAAATAGCCCCATTGTTAATCAATTCTTTTCTAACTTCTTCTTTATTAATCAAATTTCCATTATGCACTAAAGAAATATCACCCAAAGAACAAGTAGCTGCAACAGGTTGGGCATCATGCAAAGAAGAATTTCCTGCAGTAGAATAACGATTATGTCCTATAGCTATCTCGCCTTTTAATCCTGCTAGAATTTGTGTATTAAAAATTTGCCCTACTTCACCTTTAGCTTTGTGTGTTTTGATACTCAAACCATCACTTACGCTAATCCCACTTGCCTCTTGCCCGCGATGTTGCATAGCAAATAAAGCATAATAAGCCACTGTACTTGCATTTTTTGAATTAATTACTCCAACTACTGCACACATTTAAATTCCTAAACAATCATCTATATCATATAAGCCATTTTCTTGAGAAGCTAACCATTTTGCACATTTTATCGCACCTTTTGCAAAAGTAGCTCTTGAAGTAGCCGTATGATTTAATTCTATAAATTCACCTTCATTGTAAAAACCAACCCTATGTGAACCTACTATATCACCGCCTCTTAAACTCATCACCGCGATTTCATCTTTACTTCTTTGTCCAATAATCCCATCTCTACCGCTTACTCTGACCTTTTCTAAGTCTAAATTTCTAGCCTTAGCAACATTTTGTGCTAAAGTCATTGCGGTACCACTTGGAGCATCTTTTTTCTTATTATGGTGCATTTCAAGTATTTCTATATCAAAATCTCTCAAAGCCTCACTAGCTAAATAAGAAAGCTTTTTTAAAATCGCCACACCCAAAGACATATTAGTTGCATAAAGAATAGGCATAGTAATACTTGCACTTTGCATTAACTCATTTTGCTTAGCATCCAAACCTGTAGTACCTATCACCAAAGGCTTGGGATTACTTCTTGCATATAAAAGCAAATCCTCACAACCCTTTGGAGTAGAAAAATCAATAATTACATCACATTTATTAAAAAAATCTTCGTAATTTGATCCTTGATCAAAAAACGCACTAGCCTTTGCCTGCTCATCATCTTCTAGGCAAAGTCTTATTTGAGTACCCATACGCCCATTACTTCCATGGATTCCAATATTAATCATTTTAAATCTGCCTTTTTAGAATTTGGAAAATTGTAGCGTTTATTTATTTAAAAGCAAATAACGCTTTTAATTAATCATCCCATTTTTGCCCTAAAAAATTTCCATTTCTATCAAAAAACATTTCCATATTATTACTTAGTTTAATTTCATAACCAAATTCTTCCCAATCCACATCTACAATAAAAGCTCCAGGAAAAGAACTTTGAATTTTATCCATAATAGGTTTAGAAAGCCCATAATAATTTTGCGCATAAGGATTATGCTGAGGCATATGAGGCATATTTTGTTGATATGAATTAGTATTTTGTTGTGTAATATTTGCACTAGCCATTAGTGCTAAAGTTGTACTTAGAATTAGTATTTTTTTCATTTTAGATTCTCCTTGATTTTTTATAGGAGAATCTTAATTAATTTTTGTGAAATTTATGTGAAGATTAATGCAAGTTTTCAATATATGCTAAAGCACTAAGTGCTGCGACTGCTCCATCGCCTGCTGCACATATTACTTGTTTTGGAGCATCTTTTCTTAAATCACCTGCTGCAAACAACCCTGCTATATTAGTTTGCATTTTAAGATCAACACCCACTTGACCACCTTCTTCCATAGCACATAAAAACTCACCATTTTCTTGTTTTAAGATTTCATTTCTCACGTTCAATCCAACAAAGGTAAAAATTCCAGGTACATCAAGATCTCTTTTAGATCCATCATTAAATGCTATTTTTACCTTATTAACACCCATATTATCACCACAAACCTCATCAACTACTGCATTTGTGATTAATTCTATTTTATCATTATTTCTTACTTTTTCTACCGTTGAAGGCGCTGCTCTAAACTCATCTCTTCTATGGATTAAATATACTTTTGAGCAAATATTAGCTAGATACAATGCCTCTTCTAAGGCTGTATCTCCTCCACCTAAAACAGCTACTTCTTTATTTTTATAAAAAAATCCATCGCAAGTTGCACAAGTACTTACACCTTTGCCAAAAAATTCATCCTCGCCTTTAAAACCTGCACGACGTGGAGTAGAACCTGTACAAACAATAACAGCCTTTGCTTGTTCGACTTTACCATTTTCTAATTTAATATTAAAACTACCATCAGTATTTTTGCTAATTTGTTCTACACCTATCATTTCATGTTTTAAACCAAAACGCATACATTGCTCATTCCATGGAGCCATAAAAGAAATTCCATCTAAAACTTGTGCAACTCCAGGATAATTTTCAATTTCTGAACTTGAAGTTATTTGCCCACCTGGTGTACCTTTTTCAAACATTACAACATTTTTTAATCCGCCTCTAGTAGCATATAATCCCGCACTTAAACCAGCAGGGCCACCGCCTATAATAGCTAAATCTAACATCATTGTTTTCCTTGTGATTTATTTCAGAGATATTATACAAATTTTTCTTTAATTATAAATAATAAAAATTATTAAATAGTAAAAAATATGAAGAAAAGCCACTAAAAGTGGCTTGAGATTATAAAAGTGAGTTTAGTTTATCTGCTAAAACTTGTTTTGATTGAGCACCAACCAATTGATCAACCACTTCACCATCTTTAAAGAAAAAGATAGTTGGAATAGATCTTACACCAAATTGCGCAGCTAAATCACCTTGCTCTTCTGTATTTACTTTGCAAATTTTAGCCTTGCCATCAAAATCGTTTGCAAGCTCATCAATTACCGGTGCAAGCATTCTACAAGGTCCGCACCATGGAGCCCAAAAATCTACTAAAGCTACGCCTTCTTTTGCTTGTGCAAAATTTTCTGCAGTTAAATCAATATATTTTCCCATGTTATCTCCTTTAATTTTTTAAGATTTTATTAGATTAAAATAAACATTCTCTTAATAACTAATGTTTTCTAAAAGTTTTATATCATCTTTATACACGCAAAGTAAATCTAATTGAAAATTTTCATTACTTTTGTGTTTCATAAAGTAATACTCTATGGTTTTAATAATTTTGTTAAATTTTTTGCCATCTAGTCTATAGGCTACTTCATAATTTCCTTGTGTACTTTTAACTTCAATAAAATGTAAAATTTTATCTTTTTTAGCAATAATATCAATTTCTCCAAATTTAGAATGAAAATTTCTTTCTAAAATTTCAAAATCTTTATTTTTAAGATATTCACATGCTATATCTTCACCTTTTATACCAAAAAGATACTGTGATAAAGCCATTTAATCTTCTATTCTCATCATAAAAACATCATCTTTAACAAATTCTTGTTCTTTAAGTTTTTGAGTTAAAATTTGTATATTTTTTTCATAAGTTTGATGAGTAATAAAAAATAAAGTACTACAATCTTGCTTTTCTTTTTTTGGCTTTTGCAAAAAAGTATCGATTGAAATTTGATGTTCGCTCATTAATTGCGTAATTTTTGATAAAACCCCTATTTTATCTAATACCTTTAATCTTAGATAGTATCTTGTATAAATTTCATCCTTATTTAAAAGCTTATAAGAAGTATCGTTTAAATATCCAAAAATAGCACTATTTTTTTCTTTTCTTGCTATATCAATTAAATCTGCTACAACAGCACTTGCAGTTGCCTTACCACCTGCTCCTGGACCATAGTATAAACTTTCGCCCAAAATATCCCCATCTATACTGATAGCATTCATCACTCCATCAACTTTTGCTAACATTTTATCTTTATTTAACATAACAGGATGAACCCTTAATTCTATTTTTTCATCTTTTATTTTAGCAATACCTAAATGTTTTATGGTGTACTCAAATTCCTTTGCGAAATAAATATCCTCATCGCTTACCTTGCTAATACCCTCAATCAAGATATCCTCAGGTTTTACTCTTAGTCCATAAGCAATATTTGCTAAAATTAAAAGCTTGTGCGCAGCATCAAATCCTTCTATATCAAAAGTAGGATCAGCTTCAGCATATCCTAAATCTTGGGCTTTTTTTAATACCTCTTGAAATTTGGCATTATCTTCTGCCATCTTGCTTAAAATATAATTACTTGTGCCATTTAAAATGCCTTTGATAGAAACGATATTATTGGCACTCAAACCCTCTTTTAAAATTTTAATAATAGGAATTCCACCCGCTACACTTGCCTCATAACCAAAAGCTGTATCTTGTGCTAATTTTTCAAGCTCATAACGATGATAAGCAAGTAAAGCTTTATTAGCAGTTACTACTGATTTTTTTCTTTTTAAAATTTTTGAAATTATTTCAAAAGGTAAATCAATACCACCCATTAACTCCACAAATACATCAATATCTTCACACTCTAAAACCTCATCAATATCATTAACCACAGGAATCAATGCATTTGGTTTTGCACTTCTTGCTAAAGCAATTACCGGAATAATTTCTTCATCACATCTTGCTTTAATTAAATCTTGATTTTTTAACAAAGTTTCTACAACAGCACTTCCTACCGTGCCATAGCCTAAAATCGCTATTTTCATTTTATTCTCTTAAGTATTTTTTGATATTTCTTGCTGCTTGACGAATACGGTTTTCATTTTCTATTAAAGCTATTCTAACATACTCATTACCCGCTTCACCAAAGCCAACTCCAGGACTTACTGCTACATTTGCTTTTTGTAAAAGCTGCTTAGAAAATTCCATACTACCAAGATGAGCCTTGCTTTGAGGGAGTTTTGCCCAAACAAACATACTTGCATTAGGCTTTTTTAATTCCCATCCTGCTTGGTAAAATGATTCTAGTAAGACTTCCAATCTTTTTGCATAAGTTGCCTTAATCTCTTCAACACAAGTTTGATCCCCATCTAAAGCTACAGTAGCAGCAACTTGTATAGGCGTATACATACCATAATCAAACCAAGATTTGATCTTTTTCAAAGCCGCAATTAAGCGTTTATTACCTACCACAAAACCTACACGCCAACCTGCCATGTTGTAAGATTTTGAAAGTGTATAGGTTTCTACTGCTACATCTTTAGCACCTTCAACTTCAAAAATCGAAGGAGTTTTATAAGAGCCAAAAGTTAAGTCCGCATAAGCAATATCAGAAATAATATAAAATCTTTCTTTTTTTGCCATAGCAACCAATCTCTCATAAAAACTTTTTTCCACTGTAACTGTTGTAGGATTATGCGGAAAATTTACCACTACATATTTTGGACGCGGAATACTTTCATGCAGTGTTTTTTGTAAATTTTCAAAAAAAGTATTTTCGTTTAATTCATAATTTTCATTAAAATCAAAATTCATAGTTGCTACATTACCACCTGCTATGATAAAAGCTTGAGTATGTATAGGATAAGCAGGCGTAGGCACAATAGCTACATCTCCTGGGTTAATAACAGCTCTTGCTAAATTTACAAAGCCTTCTTTAGAGCCCATCGTTGCAACTACTTCACTTTCAGGATCTAAATCAACATCATATTTTCTTTTATACCAATTACAAATTGCAAGTCTTAGTTTATAAATTCCACTCGAAGCAGAATACCCTGAAGTTTTGTCTTTATTTGCACTTTCGCAAAGCTTGTCTATAATATGTTGAGGAGTTTTGCCATCAGGATTTCCCATAGAAAAATCTATTATATCCTCCCCTGCTCTTCTTGCTGCCATTTTAATCGCATTAACTTCAGCAAAAACATAATTTGGAAGTCTTTCTATGGTATTAAAATGAATTTCTTCAAACATCGTCCGTCCTTTTTAGCGTCTTAAGTAAATTTTTAAACCCCTTTTTATATTATCAAGGCTAAACATATCTCCTATAATAGCATATTTTGCGCCCAATGGTATATTTACATTTACTTCATTTTGCTTATGTGTATTTTCTACACCTTGTATAAAATTCAAGTTTTTATCTAAAAATTGAATTTTGCAAAACCAAGAATCAAGATTGTGCGCACTAAGCTCCATACTTTTTGCACCTTGCAAATCAATAATATATTCTCTTAAAGGTTTGTTTAATTGAGTAATAGTATTTAATGGAATTTGAGTATTGACTTTAGGTTTTGCTTTTGAAAAATCTAGCTCATATTCATAATTTAACTCTGAAATTTTATAAATATCTTTAATAAAAACAGAACTACCCAACAAAGCCTTATAAAAAACTCCTGGATCAAGCATATACTGAGAATCTACAGCTAACTTATATGTGATATAGTTTTCCCTTAAAGTTAATTCAGTTGGTATAAAATAAATATAACCTAGTTCATTTAAAGTATCATTGATTGTTTTAAAAAACAAAACAGAATCAGCTCGGGCTTTAAAACTAAAAGTTAAAGTTTTTGGCTCATTTAATATAAAATTTGCCAAAGAATTGGTTTTTAAAATTTGAGAAATAGTGTAAATATCTACGTTTCCGCGCTCATCTTTATAATCATTTCTTGCAAACAAAAGTTCCAATTGTGCATCTTTAGAATTATCATTAACAATATGCTTAGCAACTTCTAAAGCACTTAGCGCAAAAGCATTAAGAGCAAAAAAAATGGAAAATATTAAAATCCTTACCATAATTTTCCTCTATTTTCTTTTATAAACTCAGCTTTTGTAATTTGTTTGATTTTACCATCTTTAATCATTAAAAACTTAGACACGCCATTTTTAAACTCTAAAGTATTATTATTCTCATCATTTAAACTAAAAGCAGCATGACCTGTAGTAATAAGCATATCTTTATCTAAAGATAAAATATAATCATTTTTAATAGTCAAAGAACTTTTTCTAAAAGTTTTTAAATCCACCATACCAAGCCAAAGCTCAGCGCTTGGTTTTATAATACTTTCTTTAAGCAAAACCATATTTTCTTCAGGCATATTTAAACTAGTATTACCCTCTAATGTTTCTTCTATAGTATTATTACTCTCATCTATTGGTTCTAAAATAGCACTTGTATTTGTTTCATTGTTTTCTGTGGTTTCATCAGCAAAAAAATTAAGAACCGGAGTTTCATTCTCATCAACTTTTTCTTCTAAGATAATTTGTTCTTGATTTAGCACATTAGTAGTATTTTCATCTAGTGTGGAACTTTGGAAAAATCTTGAAACACCCCAAGCTAAAGCCACTATCAAAAGCACTATTACTATAATCACAATATACCATACACTTGAGCTTTCTTTGGTATATGAGTTCATTCTAGGAGCAATATGCACATGATTTTTTTTCTCAATACCATTTTCTTCTAAATAGGCATGATATTCTTCTAAAAAGCTAGAAAAATCAAGCTCATATTCTCTTTGTAAAATTTTGATAAAACCATTTATATTAAAACGAGATAAAGACTTAAAATCTTTTTTAATAATATATTCAAGACAAGTTATTTCTATTTGTGTTCTTTTTTGAACTTCTAATAAATTTAAATCTTCTAATTTTTTCCAACTATCCATTTTTCATCCTATCGCAAAGTATTGCAAATGCTGCACTAACATTTAAACTATCAAAATCATTGTGCATTTTTATCCCTACACATTCATCACATTTTTTAAGCACCTTTGGTGCTATACCAAAACCCTCACTTCCCATAATCAAAACTTTTTTATTTTTGGCCTTGATAGTATGTATATCACTACCTCCGCTTGCACTAGCATAGATATAAAAACCTTTTTGTTTTAATTCATTTATCATGCTTAAAATATCATCATTTAAAACTATTTTCATATCTAAAGCCGCGCCACTACTTGCACGAATAACTCCATCTATAGCTACATTTTTAGCTACCAAAATAATCCCATCAGCACCCAAAGCATAAGCACTACGCACGATAGCGCCTATATTTCCAACATCGCTAATATTATATAAAATAACTATAAAATCTTTTTCTTTTAAACTCTCAAAAGAGCTAAATTCAAAATCATCAATTTCCATTAAAAAACCTTGATGATTTCCACCTCTTGCCAAACTTTGCGCGGCCTTAAAATCAAGTTTTTTAATTTTTTTTGATGCCTTTGCTATTTTTGAAAAATCAGCTTTTTCACATTCTTTTGCTAAATAAATTTCTTTAATTTTTTCTTTGTGTTTTTCTAAGATATAAAAAAACACTTGCTTACCATAAACTATCATTTTTAAATAATAACCAAATTCAACTTAAAAGCAGTTTTTGATAATTTTCTTTTGGAGATTTCGCATTGATTTTTGAAAGAAGCTTTGCCTTTGTTTTTAAAGGCAAATCAAGTTCATAAATATCTTGCTCACACAAGGTATTTTGGTGAAATTGCTTTTCTTTAGCACTTACGACTACACACCATTCACCACGCAAGTCCATTGTTTTTAATTTTTCTAAAGCTTCTAAGGCATTTGCTCTAAATTTGGCTTCAAATTTCTTTGTTGCTTCTTTTATGATAAAAATTTCTCTTAAAGGATCAATTTTACTAATTTCTTCTACTAAATTAAGTATTCTAGTAGGTGCTTCATAGACTATACTAGGATAAGGATTAAGCATTAAATTTTCAATATCTTTTTGTCTTTGAGGATTTTTATTAGCCAAAAAACCCATAAAAATAAATTCTTTTTTACAAAATGCACTTGAAACTAATGCAAGTAAAGCAGCATTTGACCCTGCCAAGACTTCATAATCAATATTATTTTTAATGGCATATTCAATTAAAAATTGCCCCGGATCGCTAATACCTGGCATACCCGCATCACTCAAATATGCAATATCTTGTTTAAAAAAATCATCATCTATTTTTGCTAAAAAATCTTTTTCATTATGGGTATGTAAGGCTAGATATTTATCAGGTTTTATTTCTAAATTAAATTTTTCATTAAGGAGATGAACTAAGGATTTGCAAACTCTCGTATCTTCGCATAAAAAGAGTTTGCATTTTTGTAAAATTTCTAAAGAATGAAAAGAAATATCGTTTAAATTTCCTATGGGCGTAGGAATAAAATATAACATTATTGCATTGCGTATTTTTTCTTAAATTTCTCTACACGACCCGCAGCATCTACGATTTTTTCACTACCCGTAAAAAATGGATGGCAGCTTGAGCAAATATCAACTTTAATTTCTGGTTTATTTGACTTAGTAGTAAAAGAATTTCCACAAGCACAATTAACTTTGCATTCTACATATTCTGGGTGAATTTCTTTTTTCATTGTTTATCCTTTTTCAAAACATTAAGGCGTAATTATATAAATTTTTATATAAAAAATAGCTAAATTTAAGCATGTTTTTAAATTATGAATTTTGAAGCAACCCCTATTAAAGCTGTTTGCGCTTTAAGTATAAAACCAGCCTGTAATTTTGCTTTTTTTACATTCTCCTCTCTTTCTTTTTGCGAAAATCCACCTTCAGCTCCAATTAAAAATACATGTTTACTAGGTTCAAATCTCATCAAATCTTCACCTTCAAAGTCTATTAAAACAATATTTTCATAAGCTTGCTGAAATTTTTTAAAATCATCAAAGCTTTCAAGCTCCATTAAAGAGGCACGACCGCATTGCTGGGATGATTCTATAAGAATCTTTTCCATTCTTTTAAAATCTAATTTAAAATTCTTTTGTGAATAATCCATATACACAAAAGAAAGCTTAGCTACTCCAAGTTCATTTAAAAAAGGTAAGGTTTTTTCTATAATCTTTGGATCAATCACCGCTAAAGCTAGGTGTAAATGCGTTTTTAATTCTTGTTTTTCTTCTTTTTTATCAAGTAAATTTAATACACATGAGCGTCTAGAAAACTCTATGCATTCATAAGTATAAGCAAAAAAATCTTTTAAATTTTTTAATATGATTTTATCGCCTACTTTAATTCTTCTAGCTTTTAAATGCAAGAAAGCTTCATTTTCTAACTCTAAATTTAAAGCACCGCTTTGTGGGTGATACAAAAATCGCATTAAAAATAAAACCTTTGAAGCAAATAAGGCACAAAAAGTAAGAATATACCTAAACACAAAATAAAAAAGCTTAAAAATCTAAATTTAGCATAACGTTTGAACAATCTTGCTTTTTTAAATAAAACAAATTGATAAATAGCCAAGGCAAAGATAAAAATCCAACAAAACCACATAGAAAGCATGTATAAATTTAGCTCAAAATGCTTTAAAGCCCAAAGCAAACTTCCTGTAAAAAGTGTAATTGCTAAAAATAAATAATAAATTGGCAAAAATAGGCGAATTCTTTTTATAAAAATAAACTCTTGCGAAAAACTACTTTGAGTTAAATACAAATAAAACAACATTAAAAAGCCATTTGCGTATAAACTATATACATGCAATGCTAAAAAAAACTCATAACTTTGATCCATCACTGTCCTTGTGTGTTATTTTCATCTTTGATATCATCATCTACAGGTATAGGAAGCGTATCATCATCTATAATCACATTAGAATCACTTTGCTCAATTTGAACTTGCTCAGTCTGCACCTCTTTTTTTACGTTTGTATCTTCTTGACTTGAGCAAGCAATAAAAAACAATAATAATACAATCAATAAAATCTTTTTCATTACACCTCCTTTTGATTAATAAAAACAAAATTTGCATCTTGAAGTTTTTTAAAAAAATCTTTATCTTTCCATTCATCGCTTATAGCTTGTGAAAATTCAATATCTGCCAAATTTATCTTTGGTAAAAACTCACTATAAGCATCTTCTCTAAAACCTTGTGCATAGCCTGTTCTTGTTTCATGCACAATAATACTTTTTAAACTAACACCTTGCTCGCCATTGACCATCTTAGTCTTTAAAAGCAAAGTATCTATCAGTACAAAAAATATGCGTACAAAATTTTCTGCACTTACATTCACAGGTAAACTTACCCATCTTTGTGAGTGTTTTTTCATATCTTCTAAATAAACTTTATCATCATCTTTAAAAAGCGTAATAGCATGGTCAAAACTATCAATAATTTGTTTTATTTCATCTTTTAACAAACCAAAATCATATACCATTCCCGCATTATCAAGGTATTTACTCTCAAGTAAAATTTCTACCTTATAAGAGTGGCCATGTATGCTTGTTTTACATCGCTTGGAGCTACAAAATCTAACAATATGAGCATTTTCAAATTCAAATATTTTTCTAATAATCATACGCCTTCTTTATCTCCCCAAATTCTAATATGCAATCTATCGGAGTAATTATATCCATTTTTTATACAAAATTCAGCAACACTTAAGGCGTTTTTGGAAATTTCTTCTTCATTTGACCCCATAGGCATACAAAAAACATCATTTTTACAAACTTGTAAAATTTCATTAATTTCGCCTAAGGCTTTATTTTCTTGTAAAAAATCCTTATCCAAAACAAATTTATAAAAACTATCTTTAGCATAACATTTAAAAGCTTTCAAAGCTTTTTCATTAATCCTTTTTTCTTTTTTAACCCCACTATTACTAAGCTTTACACCCAAAGCAAAATAACATTTTTTATACAAAGGATATTTTTCAAAATCAATTTCAATACTTGCATTGGTTTCAAAATGCACTTTAAAATCATTTTCTAAAAGCAAATTAATAAAACACAAAAAATCTTTATTTTGATAATTTAATAAAGGCTCACCACCTGTAATAACAACCATAGCTTTGTGTGAATTTGCGAGTTTTACAACCTCATCAAAAAGTTCTTTTGCTTTATATGATTGATAACAAGCTTTAAATTCTTGAGTAAAAACCGCTCTAATGGTATCACACCCTAAAAGTATTTTAGAGTTTTGTTCTTTTTTCACCCCAAAGCCAATACAATTAAAATTGCACCCGGCAAATCTAACAAAAACAGCCAAATTTCCGCTATATTTTCCCTCACCTTGCAAGCTTAAAAAAGTTTCAACAACTTCCATTATCCACCTGTTTGATAAAAGGCTCTTGTAGAACTTTGATTGGCTTCATTTTCTGCCCATCTATTTTTTTCTGATTTATTTTTTATCACGGTTTTTAAAACCTCACAAGCACCTGCTATGTCTTTATTACGTATAGCCTTTTTAATGCTTAAAGCTTCATCATAATATAAACAAGGTATTAAAAGCCCTTCAGCTGAAAGTCTTATACGGTTACAACTATCACAAAAATCATGGCTATGTGGATCAATAATGCCAAACTCATACCCATCTTCAAGCTCATAAATAGTCGCAGGCGCGTTAGGGGTTTTTTGTCCTTCTTTAAAAGAATATTTTTGAGCAATAATATTTAAAATTTCTGCTGATTTTAAGCCTTTTAAATCCCCATAAGCATGATAATTTTCCATAAATTCTATAAAGCGAATTTGGCTTTTGCGTGCTTTGGCAAATTCTAAAAGATCGATAAATTCACTATCATTAATCCCTTTAAGAGCTACGGTGTTAAATTTAATATTAAAGCCTAATTCTAAAGCCTCATTAATACCATTTAATACATCTTTAAGTATATTTTTTTGGGCTAACTTAAAAGCCACTTCTTCTTTTAAGGTATCTAAAGAGATATTAATTCTTTTTAAACCTGCCTGTCTTAAATCTTTTGCTTGTTGTTTTAACAAAGAAGCATTAGTAGTAAGTGCTAAGTCTATATCCTGCTTATACTCACTAATCATAGCAATAAATTTATGCAAATCTTTTCTTACTAAAGGCTCACCGCCTGTAATACGAATTTTCTTAACCCCTTCATCAATGCAAACTTTAACAAACATAAAAAGTTCTTCAAATGATAAAAGATTTTCCTTAGCACTCCATTCAAATGGAGTTTTTGGCATACAATAAAGGCAACGAAAATTACATCTTTGTGTTACTGAAATTCTTAAATAATCTATCACTCTTCCATAACTATCTACCAACATCAAAGGCCTTTATAATAATTTATTAAATTTCAAAATAAGCTCAACTCTACCCATACCTATACGCAAATCTTTGGCAATTTGCTCAATGGATTTTTTTTGATTAAAAAGCTCTATTACCTTTTGTTCTTCATTATCATAGCTTGGGCTTAATTTTGTAATACTTTGGGTTTTTTGTTCTAAATTTAATAAACGATTTTTTTGCTCACTTTGAAATTCTTCAATCACCTCTTCTACTTCTTTTAAAGCACTTAAAATAGGAAGGATATTTTGATTAATTTTTTGTTCCAATACCTGCAAAAGTTCTTCTTTTAGCTCTTCTTTAATGGCTTCAGTATCTATTTCTTCTTTTTCTTGTTCTTGTTCATCTAAACTTTCTTTTTTTAAATAATGATATTGCTTGTTTAAATCTTCTATCATCTTACCAAGCTCGTTAATCTTAGCAATACTTTCTTTTTCTTTTATCATCATATAAGCAAACATAGCAAAAATTAATAAAGCTACCACAAGCCACAATAATAAATCACTACCCATTTTCTTGCTCCTTTAAAATCTTAATCATCGCTCTTTGCATATTTGCCACAAAATTATCATATACAAGCTCATCTTCTGCTTTTATTTGTGTGATTTTTGCCTCATTTTCATTTAAAGCTTTAAAAAAAATACTAATTTTTTGACCATTTAACTCAAATCTTGCATAATATTCCTCATCTTGAGTCAAACACTTTTCTTTAAATTGAATGTGTGCAAAATTTACACCTACCACAAAAGCTTTATATTTTAAATCTGTAAATAATTTTGTTTTATTGATATCATTTTTTATCAAATACAATTCTTGTTTTAAATCCATAAGCAAATCAAAAATCAACTGCTCACCTTCGCTAAATTCCACTCTTGAGGCAAGCTTTTTCCATTTACTTAAATTGACATAATTATTACTTGAAAGATATTCTTGTAAAAACTCTTCATATCTTTCTTTGCTCTCTTCAAACTCAAGCTCTAACGAGCTTTTAAAAAATTTTATCTCCATAAAAGATCAACCCAAATAAATATAAAAAACACTATACTTAAATATCCATTTAAAGTAAAAAATGCTTTATCAATTTTTGCAAAATTCTTTCTAACTATGCGGTGCTCAAAAAATAAAATAATCGCACTAATTATCACGCCTAAAAAGGCAATATTTCCCGTTGGAGCCACCCAAACAAATAAAAGCCAAAAAAGTACTGCTAAAACATGACAAAACGCTGAGATAAATAAGGTTGCTTCGAGTCCAAATTTAGCAGGTATAGAGTGCAAGCCTGTTTTTTTATCATATTCCATATCTTGCAAAGCATAAAGCAAATCAAAACCAGCTGTCCAAAAAGTAACACCCAAACACAAAATCACACTATAAATTTCAATACTTCCCAAAACTACAATGCTACCTGCAATAGGAGCAAGCCCTAAGCAAAATCCTAATACTAAATGTGCTAGGGATGAAAATCTTTTAAAAGCTGAATAAATAGCTAAAATAAATAATACCGGCAAAGAAAGAGCAAAAGCTAGTTTGTTAATAAAATAACTTGCCAAAACAAAAACAATAGCATTTAAAATAATAAAAAGTAAAATACTAGTTTTACCTATACGCCCATCGATATTAGGTCTATTTGCACACCTTGGATTATTTTTATCAATATCCTCATCCATCAAACGATTAATCGCCATTGCAAAATTTCTTGCACTCACTGCACAAATAACACCCAAAAATAAAGCCTTAAAGCCAAACCAAGTGCTATCATTTAAAATAACAGAAGCCACAATCATTGAAGTGAATAAAAAAGGTAAAGCAAAAATAGAATGCTTAAAAACTATCAAGTCTAAAATATCTTTCAATTTTTCTTTTAATATAGGCATTTTTTCTCTTTATAATATATTTTTGTTATGATTTTACTAAAATAATTTTAAATTTAGGATATTTTTACGATGTTTTTTGAATTTGCACTCATTGGAACTACCGCAAGTGGCAAAACAGAACTTGCTAATAAACTAGCTTATGAATTTAACGCAAGTATTTTAAGCCTTGATAGTCTTTGCGTGTATAAACAAATCAACATCGCTTCAGCCAAAACAGAGCAAAAAACCTTAGACGAGCTTGATTATTTTGGCATAAATTTATTAAATGTCAATGAGCATTTTAACATCGCTTTGTTTTTTGAAGAATACAAAAAAGCAAAAGCTTTTGCCCAAAAAAATAATCAAATGCTTATTATCACAGGTGGAACTAGCTTTTATTTAAAAGCTTTAATGGATGGCTTGAGTGAAAATTTTAAAGAAAGTCAAAGCGCACTAAGTAACGATGAAATTTATCATTTAATGACAAAAATTGATCCACAAGCAAAAATAGAAAAAAACGATACTTATCGTTTGAAAAAATGGCTTGGAATTTATGAGCAAACTAATAAAACTCCAAGTGAAGTTTTAAAAGAAACCAAACAAGAAGCTTTGATTAAAAAACTTGATATTTTTGAAATTTCTTGGCAAAAAGATCTTTTAGAAAAACGCATTATTAAGCGCACTAAAAATATGCTAAATGAGGGTTTAGTAGATGAGGCTAAAATGCTATTTGATAATTATGATCATAATTTAAAAGCACTAAATTCCATAGGTTTAAAAGAATGCAAAGAGTTTTTAGATAAAAAAATAAATTTAAATGAGCTTGAAGAGCTCATCGTCATTCACACAAGACAACTTGCTAAAAGACAAAGAACTTTTAATAAAAAATTCAATAAAGAAATTTTAGATTTTCAAAACGCTTATGAAAATTTAAAAGCTTATATTTTAAAAAAATATCAAGGCTGAGTATTTAAGACATTTAATTTATCTTTACATAAATTTTGCCAATTGCTTGTTGCATTAATATCTATACAATTTTGCAAACTTTGCTTTTGATTTTGTACATCTTTTAAATCTTCATAAATATTACTTTGCATATAAAAAGCTCTTGCGCGCTCATCATCTTTTAAAGGATTAGCAAGTAAGTCTTTAAACAAAGTTAAGGCTTGTTGGGCTTGATTGTTTTGTTTTAAGGCTTTGATATAGATAAATTCTAAATCAGGACTAAAAAGATTCACCCCTTTTAAATTTTGATAGTCAATAGCCTTTGGAGCATAAGTTAAAATGCTGGTTAGAAAATTATTTTTTTCACAATAACGCAAAAACTCATAATATAATTCCACCATACGATAATTCATAGGAAATTGCTCTAATTTTTGCAAAGTTCTTATCATAGCATTATAATCTTGCAATCTAAGCTCAGCAAAAAATTTAATATAATTTGCTTCAAATTTTTCATTATCACTAATAATCGTTCTTGTGTTTAAAATATCATTAATTGTTTTTATAACAAAGCTATAACGCTTATCTTTAAGAGCTAAATCAGCACTTTGAAGCTTATAAAAAATAATATCATCATTTTCATTTTCCACTATGTATTTTTTAGCTTCTTCTATGCGCGTTGTGCGTTTAAAACATTCAAGCATTTGCTTTTTATTTTGTATTTTGCCTCCTATATTATAAGCTTTAAAATCATCATATATTTTAATAGCAGCCAAACACTCATCATTTTTTAATCTTTGCTCTAAAACCAAAATAGCAGCTTGTTCTAAAAGATTTTTTACTTCTTTATTGGAGTATTTTTCAATGTCTTTTTGATAACTTATAACCTTTTCATAATTTTTTTCTTGAAAATATAATTTGACATTATCAAACAGCGCCTTACTAGAAATTTCTCCAGCGTATTTTTTCATAATTTCTTCATATTTTTGATGCAAAAAACTTGCATTAGCATCTTTTAAATATAAAAAGTTTTTATCTTGTGCTTCTTTAATTAAACTCACATATTCACCCAAAGGAAAATCTTCTGCATAAAGATCTAAATATTTTTGAGCTTTAATATGCTCATTTGCATTTAATAAAGACAAGGCAAGATCTTTTAATACTCTTTCATATTCTTTATCTACCTTGGTTAAATGCGTAAAAATATACTCATAAATTTTAGAACTTAAACCATAAACCCTATTATTAGCAAAAGCTTTTGCTAATAATAAAGAATTTTCTAAATCGCTCATGAAAAATTCAGGGTTTGATTCTAAAATTTTATTTGCTAATTCTTTGGCTTCTTTTATATTTTTTGCCTCTAGATGATTTTTTGATAAAAATAAAGCAGCTCTACTGGCTAAATCTGCATTTGGGGTAGAATAATATACATCTTGATAAATATTATTTGCGGTATTTTTTTTACCCAAATGATACAAATAATCTGCATAATCAAGTAAAGCCATTATAGTATATTTATCACCTTTGTGTTCAGTATTTAAAGTATCTATAATATATTCAACATTAGATCTTTGCGATAAACCCATATAAACTCTCATCATAATATACATCACTTCTGTATAATCTTTATCGTTAATATAAGTTCTTACCCATCTTTTAGCATCATCTAACATTTGCTCTAAAATTACTTGGTCTTTATCAAGTTCATAGGTGTATAGTTTATTTTGAGCTCTTAATTTATAAAGCTCAAATTCATTCATAAATACACTACCCTGATAACGCTTAATAGCGCTAGTTGCATCCCTTAAAACCTGATCATATTTTTTTGCTTCATATTCTTGTTTTATACTAAAATAAGCGTTAAAATCTGCACTTTTTGAAGTTTCCATAGGATTAGAATTTAAATCTAATGCTCCAATATAAGGCATTAATGCATCATCAAAATAAATATCAAAATCAAGCCCATCGCTAGGTTTATAATACCTTAAATCTTTGGTAAAAATAAATACAAAATGCTTAGAAGCATCTTCACTTTGACTTTGAATTTCTTTAGCATTAAAAATATCTTGAGAATAATTAAACATCTTAGCTAAAATTTTAGGATAGATTTTGATTGTCAAAAAAGTTTGGTGCTTTTCAAAATAAATCGTAAAATCATCAAATTCTTTATTTTGAAACTGCATATTGCTAACACCTAAAACATTGCACTCAAAATGGGTTTTTTCAAATTCAAAAACACTTTTGCAAGTAAAATCCTTATCATCTTTTAAATGCAAAAGCGTAAAAGGGCGTTTATGCTCTTCTCCTTTATTAACAATAATTTCAAAAGAAAATGTATAAGTTATACTTAATAAAAATAAAAATAAAACCCTTATCATAAGCGTGATTATAGCAATATTATTTTACAAAAGCAAAAACACGCAAGAAACACTTCCAATCAAACACAAGCATAAAATAATCTTTTGTTTTACATCTAAGTTTGCACTTTCTATGATTTGAGCCTTTTTGAAAAAAACATAAATTAAAATTTTTAAATAAGCATAAAGCATAATCATAGAACTTAAAGCTATAGCAAATACAAGTACATAATAGCCTGAGTTTAAAATAGAAGCTAAAATTAAAATTTTACCCCAAAAAATACCAAAAGGCGGAATACCTGCTATACACAAAATGAATATAGCTAGCATTATAGACAACACTGGTCTTTGATCAAACAAACCTGAAAAACTCTCAAATGAACTTTTTTGAAATAAACTCAATATTAAAAAAATTCCATAATTTGCAAAAGCAAAAGATATCCAATACACAAACAAAGCAAAAATTGAAAGCAAATAAGAAGTCCCATCTCCTTGAGAACTCACACTCATACTAGAAACAATAACTGCTAATATAAAAGAAGAATGAGTAATAGAACTATATGCTAGCATTTTTTTCACATCTTTTTGGATTAAAGCTACTATACTTACAACAAGCATAGAAAAAATTGCTAGTAATGCTACTATGTATTCAAATTTTACTCCACCGCCTAAAGCAGAAAAAATTCTTAAAACTACTATTATCATAGCTATTTTTGGTACTATAGATATAAATGCTATAAAATTTGTATGCACTCCACAATACACATCTTTTAACCAAAAATGAAAAGGTGCAATAGAAAGTTTTACTCCAACAATAACTAAAAACATTACCCCAGCACAAAGCAAGATAGGATCTGAAATATATTCAGAATGCAATAGATTATCTAAATCCAAAGATTTTGTTTTTAAATATACAAAAGCACAAGCAAAGACAAAAAACCCAGCGCCTACCGCAGCTAAAGTAAAATACTTTATACTAGAGCTAATAGCATTATGAGTTCCTCTTAGTGCTATTAATGTATAAAGAGCTAAAGAAGAACCTTCTAAAGCTAGGAAAATTACAATTAAATTAGTGCTTGATATCATTAATATCAAAGAAGCAATCATAAATAAAAACAAAGAAAAAAACTCTGCCTTTTGCTCATCTTTATCCATTAATAAATAAAGCATTGAAAAAACTAAAATAACTATTTGAGCAAAAATTGCATAATTATCACTTACAAATAAACCAAAAAAGGCATGAGAATTATCTAAAACAAAGCCATTATAAAGCAATAAAAAACACAAAGCGCTAAATAAAGCTATAACACTTGCTCCTATATAAAAATTTCTAGAAAGCTTTTTAAATGCATCCAACAAAAGCAAAACAATAGCCCAAAAAAGCAATGATAACACAGGAAATAACAATACAAAATTGAATTTTTCTAAACTAAAGCCACTCATTAAAAACCTCTTATATCATCTATGATTTTTTGATTTTCTATTGCAATATTTCTTGTTTGCATAACTTCAAGAATGCTATTTACATTCAAAGCAATTTCATCAAGCATAGCACTTGGAGCTATCCCTAAATAAATTACCAAGGCACTTAAAATACTCAAAACAAAAATTTCACCTTTTTTTAATATTAATTTCTCTATTTTTTCTTCACTAGTGGCAAAAAACATATTTCTATAAATATTTAACATATAAATAGCCCCTAAAATAATCACACCACCTGCAAATAATGCATACCATAAATTCACACTTGCTATGCCTTGTAAAATTAAAAACTCACCTACAAAAGAAATAGTCAAAGGTAGTGAAATAGATGAAAATAATAACACCGCAAAGAAAAAGCTAAATAATGGAGCTGTTTTAGCTAAATTTTTATAAAAGTCTAAATCAAAAGTATGATATCTTTTATAAAGCATATAAGCAGCCAAAAACAAACCACCCGTTACTATACCATGTGCAAACATGTAAAATACAGAACCACTAACCCCATTATAAGTAAAAGTCACAATACCCAAAATCACCACACCCAAATGCGAAATTGAGCTATAAGCAATTAATTCTTTTAAATCTTTGGTTTTAAAAGCAATTAAAGCTGCATATAAAATTCCAACTATACATAAAATAGCAAGTAAAGAATAATAATGATTTAAAGTATCAGGTGTTAAAGGCAAGATAAATCTTAAAAATCCAAAAGGAGCCATTTTAAAACTAACAAGCATTACAGATACTAAAGTCGGACTTTTTGCATAAACTTTTGGCGCCCAAGTGTGGAAAGGAAATAAAGGACTTTTAATCGCAAAAGCGATAAAAAATCCTATAAAGATTAAATTTTGCACACTTTCAGGTATGAAAAATTCACTCTGATACCAAGCAAGTAAATCAAAACTCCAATACCCAAAACTTTGATAATACAAAAATCCTACATAAATAATCGCTAAAAGCATGAGCATAGAACCGCAAAATGCATAAATGAAAAATTTAATCCCTGCTTTATAATTATCTGAATATCTGCCTATTAAATAAATAATAGGTATAAGAGAAAACTCCCAAAATACATAAAACAATAAAGCATCCAATGAAGCAAAAAGCCCTATAATACAAAATTGCAATAAAAATATACTTACTACAACACTTTTATCTTGAATATCTAAACATATAAAAGATAAAAAAATCATAATAGAACAAAGCAACATCAAATAAAGCGCTATAGCATCTACACCGATATGAAAATTAACTATTAAAGAATTTAAACTAAACTCATAAGCTATGCCACCATGATAATTAAACAACAAAAAAACATTAAAAATTAAAATCAAAAAACTAACTAAAACAGCAAAAGACTTGCTATCTTCTTTTTGCAAAAACAAAGCTATAAAAGCTGCAAAAAATGGAAATAACATTAATAAACTAAGCATTTTACACCGCCAACGCTAAACAAAATAAACATACAAAAGCCAACACTGTAATTCTTAAAACCAAAGAATAATCCTTACCTATGCTAAGAGTCCTAGCAAAAGTTTTAAGGAAAAATGCAACACTATCTACCAAAGTATCTAAAATTTCTTTATCGCTTTTTCTTAAAAATTCACAAAATAAAGCATATTTACTAACAATAAATTGATGATAAAACCTTGGTATATAGTATTCATTAAACAAAATCTTATAAATACTTGTTTTAGAAAGTGATGGTTTAAACCAATTTTTCCAATAAGCCATGATAGCCAAAAGCACTCCAAGCACTGCAGCAGCACTTGCAAGCATCATAACTAAAGAATTTTGCCCATCAATAAAAGCTAAGTTTTGACTTACAAACTCCATAAAGCTATGCTCAAAAAATCCTGCAACAATAGCAAGCAAAGCCAAAGGACTCATCGCAAATAAAGCTATTTTACTAGCTTCATGAGGATGTTCTTCATGTCTTTTTGGAGTAAAAAATACAAGCATTAAAAGTCTAAAACTATAAAAAGCTGTCATAAAAGCTGCTATTAAAAGTACCAAGAAAATTCCATGATGATGACTTATAAAAGAAAATCCTAAAATTAAATCTTTAGAGAAAAATCCTGCAAAAGGATAAATTCCTGCCAAAGCCAAAGAGCCTATAAGCATTAAAATAGCGCTAAAACGCATACTTTTATAAAGCCCGCCCATCTTGCTAATATCAAGTTTATCATTCATCGCATGCATAACATTGCCCGCACCTAAGAATAGTAAAGATTTAAAAAATGCATGGGTTGCTAGATGAAATAAAGCTATAGCATAAGCCCCAAGACCTGCTGCTACAAACATATATCCAAGTTGAGAAAGCGTTGAATAAGCAATAATTCTCTTTAAATCTTTAGCCACCATAGCCATAGAAGCGGCAAAAAGCGCTACAAAAGCTCCAAGTATAGCGATAAAATACCCTACTTCAGGGACTTGCAAATAAAGCTCTCCGGCACGAATCACCAAATAAACTCCCGCAGTAACCATAGTTGCAGCATGGATTAGCGCTGAAACTGGTGTAGGTCCTGCCATAGCATCAGCAAGCCAAGTATGGAAAGGAAATTGTGCTGATTTGCCCATAGCGCCCACAAAAAGTAAAAGTGCTATTAAAATCAAAATCATATCATTTTCATGCCCTAAAGATAAAAGGGTAAAAAACTCATCGTATTTTAAAGAATTGAACTCTATATAAATTAAGAAAATTCCTAAAAGCAAAGCCAAATCTGCAATTCTATTCATGATAAATGCTTCATTAGCAGCAAAGGTATATTTTTCATTATGATACCAAAAACCTATCAAAAGCCATGAGCAAAGTCCAACGCCCTCCCAACCTATGAAAAGTCCTAAGAAATTATCACTCATAATCAAGAACATCATAGAAAAAACAAAAAGCCCTAAATAACTAAAATAGCGATTAAACCCTTCATCGTGTTCCATATAAAATATACTATATAAATGCACAAAAGTAGCAACTATGCTTACTACATTCATCATAATTAAAGTAATAGAGTCTATTTTAAAACCAAAACTAACATCTACCAAAGATATCCAAGTACCAAGTTCAAAATTAAAATGCACTCCATTGCTTAATAAAATAATTGAGGCAAGTGCCGAAAAAGCTATAAGCAAAGAAGCTAAATAACCTAAAATAATTTTCTTAGCACTAAAAGCAAAAACACCTAAAACAATGGCTGAAACTAAAGGAGAAAAAAGTGCAATTAAAGCTAAATTTTGCATTTTAACTCTCCTTTTTCAGCTAAAGAACTAAGCTCTAGTGTTCCTGTTTTTCTATACCATAAAACACAAAGTGCTATCCCAACAGCTACCTCACAAGCTGCAACCCCCATTACAAATAAAGCAAAAATTTGTCCTTCAATATCTTTATGAGAAACTCCTGCTGTAACTAAAGCTAAATTAGCAGCGTTTAATAAAATTTCACTTGAAATAAAAAGCATAATTAAATTTTGGCGTTTTATAATACCTATTAGACCAATGATAAACATCAAAATAGCCACAATGTAGTATTTTTCTAACATCATTGCTCATCCTTTTTTATATTTTTTTGAGTAAGTGCTATAGCGCAAATTAAAGCTATTAAAAGTAAAATTGCCATAAATTCAAAAGCAAGCATGTATTTTGTAAATAAAGTAAAACCTATTTGCTGAGTTGAATCAAGATCATAAACTTCACTAGTTTCATTTAAACCAAAGTTATAGCCCATAATAATACTAATTAACAAAATGGCACTAAAAATCACAGCAAAAATAAATACTCTTTTACCTTTTAGACTTTCCTTTACTTTTATCGAAGCATCAAAAAACATCATAGCAAAACTATAAAGACCTAAAATAGCCCCGCTATAAACGATAATTTGAATCGCTCCAATAAATTCAGCATTAAGTAAAAAATAAAATCCGCTCAAAAACACCATAGCCGCAGCCAAAGAACTAATAGCATAAAGTACACTAGTACTTAAAACGCTAATTAGAAAAAATCCCAATACCAAAACACTTAACAAACAAAAAGCTATCGTTTCAAACATTTTCTTCCTTTGGGGTATCTTGCTGTCTTTGCAAATCTATCTCATAATAATTTGGAGTTTTCTTTACTAAATCATCAGCATCTTTTCTTAAACTACCACTTCCTTCAAATACTACTTGATTTTTAAGCTCATCGATAGGAGTTAAAAAATCTTCCTTTTGACCAAAATACGATCTTTGCTCTGCTGCATTTTCATACTCTTTGCCATGCACAATAGCAAGTTCAGGACAAACATCAGCGCAAAAGCCACAATAAATACAACGTCCTAAATTGATACTATAATTTTCAACCTTTTTACGTCCATCTTCGCTTAAACTTGTTTCCATTCTTATGCAATTGCTAATGCAAATTTTTTCGCACAAGCCACAACCAATACAACATTCATTTTCACTTTCAATAAAACGCATCAAACGATGTACCGCACGGTAGCGATTATCTAAAGCAACTTTTTCCATAGGGTATTTAATCGTTGCGCTATTATTTTTTTTAAACATTTCTCTTAATACGACAAACAAACCTACAAAAAGTTCTGTATTTAAAGAACGCTTGATTACTTGTATAAATTTTTCATAAGCATTTTGAGGATTTTTACGCTCAAAATCTACTTTAAAATAACCTTTTTTCATTGTTTTTCCTATATCACAAGTACTAAAGCACTAATTAATAAATTTAAAACCGCTAAAGGAATTAAAATCAAATAACACATTCTCATTACTTGATCAGGACGCAGTTGCGGAAAAGCCCCTCTAGCCCAAAAATACCAAAAGAACACAAAAGACACTTTCAAAAGCATCATAATAGCCCCTGGTATAATCCAAAAATCATTAAATCCACCCAAAAATAAAAGCGATATCATAATCGCTCCGGTAATCATGGCTGTATATTCTCCGATAAAAAACATACCCCATCTAAGTCCGCTATATTCAGTGCCATAACCTGAAACAAGTTCAGTTTCGTTTTCACTTAAACAAAGTGGAGTTCTATTAGTTTCTATAAAAATAGCTATCACAAATAAAATAAAAGCTAAAGGTTGTTTAAAAATAAGCCAAGAAAGTATGCCTTCACTTTGATAATTATTAATATCTACCAAAGACAAAGAACCAACAAGCATTACAACACATACCAAAGAAAGACCTGCAACACTCTCATAAGAAATGATAGAAACAAGTCCTCTTGCCCCGCCTAACAATGACCATTTATTATTACTAGCCAGGCCTCCTAAAAAAATCGCATAAAAACTAACCCCGCCCATACCTATGACAAATAATAAAGCCACATTAATATCAGCGATAATAGGACGAATCACTCTACCAAATAAAGTAAATTCAGGAAAAATAGGAATAGCTGCAATTGCCACAAAAGCACAAATTGCTGCGATTAATGGAGCGATTAAAAACACCACTTTTTGAGCATAAGTTGGAACAATATCTTCTTTAGTAAAAAGTTTAATCATATCAGCAACCACTTGAAGCAATCCAAAAGGACCTACCATATCAGGTCCTAAACGACGATGAAATAAAGCCAAAGCCTTTCTTTCAAGATAAGTTGCCAAGCCTGCTAAAGTAGCAAAAATAGCTATAACAAGCACGCATTTGATAATTGTTTCTATAATAAAAAAAGTAATATCACTCATATTTTAGCTCCTGCTTTTTCAAGCCAAACTTTTGCATATCGAGTATTATTAAACAAAGATTTAAAATCAATCTTACCATCATAATCCCCCAAATACGCACCATTTTCTAAAGATTCATCACATTTTACACTTATAGCAATTTGAGTTTTTTCATTTTTTAAAATAACACTATCATCTTGATTTAAATCAAATTTTTGCATTAAATCAGACGATAAAAATAAAGCTCCAACCTCATTAAAAGCTCTATTGCTAAGCTTTGAAAACTGATGAATACGATTTGCATGATATAAGGTTAAATTTCCTTCATTTTGTTCTTTGACTTCTTGGGTGTTTAATATTTTTTCAAACTCAAAATGAGAAAAATCAAGCTCATAGCCTCTATGGTTTGTTCCACCATTATCATAATGATTTTCTAACTCATCAAAATCAATTGCCCTAAAGCCTTTATTTTGTGGTAAAAATTTAGTATAGTTGATTGTAAATTCTTCATCAAAACCTAAAGCATTTGCTAAATCATTTAAAAAATAACCTTTAAATTCTAAAGCTGCATTCGTAGGAACTAATCTTTTGTCATAATTTACAAAGCTACCTTCTTGTTGATTTAAACTAGAACTTGCAAGATCAAAATGCCCATCATAAGAAAAAGTAAAATCACCTTTTTCATTATAACCTAGTGTTTTTCCCGCTTGAAAATCTTGACTTAAATCACAAATCAAACTCACGCCTAAAGTATTAGTGCAAGTTGGATTTAAAAAGACTTTAAAATCAGTATATTTTTGCACCAAAGCACAAAGTTTTGCTAGCTTTGCACTTTGCTCATCATAGTAAAAATCACTTCCTATAATAAGTGTAGATTTTTGCTTTTTTGCGAGTAAAGTCTCTAAAATATCCTCATCTATACCAAGATTTTTCGCATAATTTGATCTTTGCACCTCTATGCTTTTTTTAATTTTTTTAGGCACAAGTTTTTTAACTTCTTCTATAATAGTTTCGCCATTTTCATTTTGCTTTTCTATCTTTTCAGTAACTTCTTCATTAATAGTTTCTTCTATTTCTTTTGTATCTTGATAATATGCATTTTCTAATGTGTTTTTAAAATCCTGCGAAAGCTCTTTGGCAAATTTTTGCAAGATAAATAATAAAATACTTTCATTATCTTTAATATCATGATTAATCTGCAAGAAATTTTTAGAATATTTATCCACACCCTTATCTTTTATAGGGTGAAAATATAGTCCTGCACCTTTATTCATTACCAAAGCGTTATTAACTTTATATCCTAGCGTTGGCGCATCATAGCGTAAAAACGAACCTACGATGATTAAAAAATCACTTTGAGTGATATCGTCTGTATTTGCATTATACATTGCATTTGCATTTTGATAAAAACAAGCTAGGAAATCTTGGAATTTTTTAGCTTCATGATTTATAAGATTAAGATTAAATTTTTTACTTAAATTTTGCAAGATTAAAGCTTCTTCGTTAGTAATAAAACTATTAAATAAAATATTTTTTATTTCATTATTTTTTATCATATTTACTAGTTTTTCAAAAGCTTTTTCGTCTTTACCTTGAACTTCATTTTGGGTATTAAAACCATATCTTGCAGCTTTATTTAGCGTAGCAAAAGCAAAATCATTACTCACTCTATAAATTTTTTCTTTTTGATTATTAATACTAGTTTGTTTAATATCATAATACATCAACTCACAATCACTAGAATGGGGATTACTAGCTGGAATTTTCTTTAATTCCCAAGCATTAGATGTATATTGAAAAGCCGAACCCACCAAGGCTCCTGTTGGACATACACTTGTACATTCTCCACAAAATGAACAATCAAGCATATCACCACTACTTGGCGCAATTAAACTCTTTTGAAATTTAGTCCAAATCGCTAACGCGTTTTTACTCATACTCTCTTTAAAACTTGCATCGGGCGCGTTTGCTCCTCTTGGAGTAGTTTTTAAAGCACTTTCACCTATTTTATCTTTACAAACTGTGATACATCTTTCACACACTATACATAAAGCTGGATCATAATTAATCTCGCCCCATTTTTTATGCTCTTTATGGGTATCTTTAATCCAATAATTTTGCACATTTACTCTTGCTTTGTGTGTAAAGTTTTGAAGCTCACATTCGCCAGATTTATCACATACCCCACATTGTAAAGGATGGTTGATACAATATGCTTGCATGATAGCATTGCGCTCATCCCATAAATTTGGCAAATCACTCTCTACTACCATACCTTCTTTAACTTTAGTATTACAAGAATAAACCTTTTTACCATCAGCTTCTACCATACACATACGACATGCAAGTGTTGGAGAACAACCATTTAAATAACAAATTGCAGGAATGAAAATATCATTTTTTCTTGCGACATTTAAGATATACTCACCCTCATTTGCCTCACATTCTATACCATTAATGATAACTTTCATTTTATAACCTTAACTTGAGCTTTTGAAAAAGCAAAATCAGCGCTTTCATAATCAAACAAAGCCACCGTGCCTTTTAAATCATGATTGATTTTTACTATAGTTGTAAATTCTTGAGTGTTTATTTTTAAATTAATTTTATCCTCATCCTTAACCTTGGCAATCAAAGCAAAAGATGAAGAACAATGCAAATTTTTATCCCTTAAAGGTGCTTGCATGATGATAGTTCCGTCAAAATTATCAAGTTCTAAAAGTTCACTAAAAGAATTTTGTATTGACAAATTTTCTTCATTTTCATTAGAGCAAATTAGCAAAAGATTAAATTTATGACAAAGTTTTTCTAAAAAATACTTAATATTTTCAAAGTCTTTATGTTGGTATAAATTTTCATCAAAAATAATACACTTTGCTTCTTTTAAAAACTCCAAAATCTCTAAAGCCTCTTCTTCGCCAAAGCAAGATTCAGCACTTAAATAACCCTCATCAAGCTCGTTAAATTCAGTATCCAAACTCATCTTACAAAGTAATGCAAGCACAAAAGGCACACTTGCAATCTCACATTTATAAAAGCTTGCTTTTAAATTTTTATCTTCTAAACAGGAAATATTGAAATTTTTACTTTTGTTAAGCTTAGCACAAAGTGAAGGATTTTTTAAAGAAAGTAAATCCACAAAACACAAAGCATTTAAGCCTTCTTGATATTTTGCTAATTTCATTGTCCTACCTTTTTAAAAACTATAGTCCAATCTACTTGATTAAATTTTAAAGAATTTAAAAGTTCACAATTTTGCTCTTTTATGAAAGCAAAACTTTTTTCTACATTAGAAAAATCTCCTATTTCAAACAAAACCACCAAAACTTCACCCATATAGGCATTTTGAATGATTTGTTCTAAATCCTTAAACAAATCTTGACTTTTTCTTAAATCCACGCGTCTCATCGGTCTATCTCACCTAAAACTATATTAATACTTCCTAAAATCGCCACCGCATCAGCCAAATATGACCCTATAAGCATTTCTTCTAAAAACGCACAGTGAAAAAAGCTTGGGGTTCTAGCTCTTAATCTATATGGTCTACCGCTACCATCTGAGTGGATAAAAAATCCAAGTTCGCCTTTTGGACTTTCAGTTGGCGCATACACCTCTCCTTTTGGTGGCTTTAAGCCTTGGGTTACTAGAACAAAATGTTGCATAAGCGAATAATTTTGTGTCATGATTTGCTCTTTTGAAGCGCTTACATACTCAGGATGATTGCATAAAATTTCAGGCGGAGTATCTTGATAAAGCTTAGCACATTGAACTAAAATTTTCAAACTTTCTCTAAATTCTTGCATATAAACTTTATATCTTGCATAAGAATCACCCATTTTAGCCACAGGCACGCCAAAATCTACCTCATCATAAAGCAAATAAGGCTCTTCTTTTCTAACATCATAAGCAATCCCGCTTCCTCTTAGCATAACCCCGCTACAACCCCAACTTAGCGCTTGTTCTTTACTTACCACTCCTACATTTTCAGTTCTTGCACGCCAAATTCTATTATCATCAAGCAAGGCTTCATAATCTTTTATATCATTTGGAAATTTATTGCAAAATGCTAAAAGCTCATCTAAAAAACCTTCAGGTAAATCAAGCATTACCCCACCTATTCTCATAGATGAATGTGTAAGTCTTGCCCCACAATATTTTTCTATTAAATCAAGCACATATTCACGCTCTCTAAAGCAGTATAAAAATACTGTCATCGCACCAATATCAAGAGCATGTGTAGCAAGCCATAACAAATGCGAAGCAATGCGGTTTAACTCAAGTAAAATCATCCTTATCACACTTGCTCTGCGTGGAATTTCCAAACCGCAAAGTTTTTCCACAGCAGCTACATAGGCATAATTATTTGCACTAGCTGCGATATAATCCATTCTATCAGTAGTTGGGATAAACTCTTGATAGATCATATTTTCAGCCATTTTTTCCATACCACGATGCATATAGCCTATACAAGGAGCAGCCTTAGTGATTTCTTCTCCATCAAGTTCTAAAATAAGGCGTAAATTTCCATGAGCACTAGGGTGTTGGGGACCAAGATTTACTATCATAGTACCATCTTCACGCTCAAAGCTTATATTTTCATAATAAGGTTTTAATTTAGTAGAAATTTGCATTTTATCTTCTCTTGTCTAAAATTTTTACTTGCGTTCTCTTGGCTTTTTTCACAAAAGGCACACCACCTTCTTCTTGATATTCTTGTAGGTATTTATCTTCTCTTGGGGCTTCACCTTTACCAACCTCATGATAAATTCTGCTAAAATTTAGCGTGTCTTTTTCATCTACAAAACCTGGATCTCTATTTTCCTCACCTACAACCTCGCGATATTCTTTTCCAAAAATTTTATCTATCTCATACCATTTAGCAAATTCATCACCATGCAAAGGATAGCTTTTTAAAAAAGGATGTCCATACCAATCATCAGGCATTAAAAGTCTTTTTAAATTCGGATGATTGATGATGAAAATTCCAAACATATCATATATTTCTCTCTCACACCAATTAGCACCCTTAAAAACACTCATAACACTTTGAAGTCTTTCTTTTAAACCAACAAAAGTCTTTATTCTCACTCTTAAATTTTTCTCCATATTTAAAAGCTGATAATATACTTCAAAACCTTGTTTTTGAGCGACAAAATCAATCGCACTTGCATCAGTAAAACAACTATAACCTAAATTTTTAAGCATGCTAAGAATAGCAACATTATCATCTTTATTTATTTCAATTACCCAAAAATCAAGCTCTATAAAAGAATTTTTTAACTCAAATTCTTGGCTTAAAATTTGATGATCGCTCTCAAAAGCACTACTCTCTGTGCTTAGTTTTTTAGTTGCAGGTGCATGGTAAAATCTATCTTCATAATAATTTTTTAGCTGAGCATTTTTCTTATCGCTATATTTTCTCATCATATAAGCCTTTTTGGAGCTATTTTTCTGCTTGCTTTTTCTTTACGAATTCTTTTTTGCAAAATCATCAAAGCAAATTGAAAAGTTTCAGGGCGTGGGGCACAACCTGGCACATAAATATCAACAGGAATAATCCTATCTACCCCTTGAACAGTAGAATAGGTATTAAACATACCGCCGGTATTTGCACAAGAACCCATAGAAATAACCCATTTAGGATCAGGCATTTGATCATAAAGTCTTCTTGTAAATTCAGCATGTTTTTTGCTTAAAGTACCCGCTATAATCATTACTTCAGATTGTCTTGGACTTGCTCTAAAAATAGTTCCAAATCTATCAAAATCATATCTTGCACCACCTGCTGCCATCATTTCAATAGCACAACAGGCAAGCCCATAAGATAGCGCCCATAAAGAATTACTCCTACCCCATTGCACTAACTTATCAACCGTAGTTAAAACAACTGGTGCATTGCTCATTTTTTGATACTCTGCCATGCGAATGCTCCTTTTTTATAAGCGTATAAAAAACCTATTGCAAGCAATAAAATAAAAACAAATACTTCCACTAAGGCAAATAAAGATAGGCTGTAATTTGAAAGCTCTGCGGTTAAATCTTTAAAAATCACTGCCCAAGGAAATAAAAATACTACTTCAATATCAAGCAAAATAAAAATCAATGCAAAAACAAAAAATTGAGAATTGATTTTATTTGCTTGCTTAGAAGCCATAGGCCCACACTCATAAATCCCAAGTCCGAGTTTTTTTCTATTATGAGAGGCGAGTTTGGAGCCTATTTTAGAAGAAATGTACACCAAAGTAAAAAATATAACACTTGCAATAACAAGCATTGCAAAGATGCCAAAGTATTGATGCTCTATAGTTGCGTGCGTCATAATAAACCTTTTATTCAAGCATAATTAAAATTTATTTTACTTTAACTTAGCTATATAAAAACTTATTATCAAAAAAATAATTTTTTAGGTATTTCAAAATGAAACAATTTTTATCTTTATTATAAAAACACTTTTTTATGGCATATATCTTGTAAGATTTTTTCTTGATGAGAAATAAATATATAAGTAATATCATGCATTTTTTGAAAAGCGTGCAAATAGTTTAAAATTTTATAAGCAGTTACTACATCAAGCGCTGCTGTGATTTCATCTAAAATAAGTAATTTTGGCCTTAAAAGCAAAGCTCTAATCAAACCTAATCTTTGACTTTGACCACCACTTAACTTAGAGGGTTTTAAATTTAAAATATCTTTTTCAAGTTCAAAAGCATCAAAAAGTTTAAAAAGCTCTTCAAAATCGGGCTTAAGTTTAAAATTTTCATATACATCAAGTAAAAGTCTTTTAGTGCTTTTGTAAGGATTTAAAGCTAGCTTTTGATCTTGGAAAACATATTGAATTTTTTGGCGTAATTTTCTTTGAGTATTAAAATCTAAATTTAATATATTTTCATTTTCAAACAAAACTTCTCCAGTATTTGCTCGTTCAAGCATACAAAGAATTTTAGCTAGAGTGCTTTTACCACTACCACTTTCCCCACAAAGCAATAAATTTTCATTTTGATTTAAAGCAAAACTCACATCTTTAAAAACAAAAATTTCTTCTTCTTTTAAATACCAGTGTTTTTTAAATTTATAAGATTTGCTTAAATTTTTAACTTCTAAAAACATTTTCATTCTCATAAAGTTCTAGCAATTCTTTTGCAAAAGTTCCTTTTGGATTGCTTAAAAATTCTTTCATAGGCATTTGATAAAGCAAAGTTTTATCTTCTATGATGGCCACCTCATCGCAAAGCTCTTTAGCTAAATTTATATCATGCATGATGAAAATGAGATTTTTAAATTGCGTTTTTAGCTCTTTTAAAATAGCGATGATTTTTTCTTCATTAGCTCTATCAAGAGAACTTGTAATCTCATCACACAATAAATACTTAGCCTCGCTTAACAAAGCTAGCGCTATTTGAATGCGTCTTGCCATACCACCACTTAACTGATATATAAAAGAATGCCACAAAAGATCATGATTTTTAAGCCCTAAGCACTCAAAATAATAAAAGGCCTTTTCTTTAATCTCTTTTGTGGTTAAATTAGTATGAGTTTTTAAAACTATATTAAAATAACTTCCTATATCAACAAGAGGATAAAAACTCCCATAAACATCTTGAAAAAGCAAATTTATCTTAACTCTTAAGGCATTTAGTTCTTTTTCTTTTAATTTTAAAATATCTTTTTGATCTATCTGAAATTTTTGCGCATTAAGCTTATAGTGTTTATCAAAAAGCTTAATCATGCTTTTTAAAAGTAAGCTTTTTCCTGCTCCACTTTTACCCATGATAGCCAAAGCTTTACCATCTTCTAAATTAAGATTTACATCCTTTAGTAAGATTTTATCTTTAAAGCTAAGGTTAAGATTTGAAATTTCTATCATGCTTTAATCTCTTCTTGTAAATCATTACCCAAAGCAAGCAAAGGCAAAATAAGCATAAGTATAAAGGCTACTGGAAAAACTATCATCCACCAAAATCCTAAAAACACAGCCTTGCTTGCTTCATTTAGCATATTTCCTAAACTTGGAGTCCAAAGCTCTACGCCCAAACCAAAAAAACTCAAAGTGGCTTCGCTTGTAATAGCATGAGCAATATTTAAAACAAAAAGCACAAAAAGCAAATTCCAACAAGCAGGCAAAAGTTCACTAAATAAAGCTTTCATCTTGCTAGAACCTAAAATGATAGCATTTTGATAAAACTCAAGTTTTTGAAATTTATTCAGTTGGGTATCAAGCACTTTTGCCACAAAAGCAAAATGCCCCAAAGCGATGATAAAAATCATACTCCACAAAGATCCTGCTAAAAAGCTTTGAAAAAACATAATCACAAGCAAAGAAGGTAGCGCTAAAAGCATATCAAGCACCCTAGCAAAAAAAGCATAAGCAAAAAATCTTGTTAAAAACACATAAGCACAAGCAAAAAGCACACTAAAAAATGCTGCCATTACCCCTACAAATAAAGAAACACGCAAGGCGTATAAAATACGTGTAAAAACATCCCTACCAAGTAAATCTGTACCAAAAATATGATTTAAATTTGGGGCTATTTTAGCCTTACTTAAATCCACTAAATTTGGATCATAAGAACTTATTAAAGGTGCAAAAAGTGCTAAAATAAAACTTAGCAAAATCATCATCACACAAAACTTACGCATTAGTAAACCTTGGATTAATCATCTTGCAAATTATTTCTACGATCAAATTTACAAGCACCACTACTAAAATGCTAAAAATCACCACAGCTAGCACCACAGGATAATCTTTAAACAATATGCTTTTAATCACTAAATTTCCCACGCCCTCATAAGAAAACACACTTTCTACTATATAAGTTCCCATTAAAAAACTCACAAAAGAAGCACCAAAATACGCAAGTATAGAACCAAAAGCATCTTTTAACACAAAGTGCAAATAAATTCTTGTTTTGCTAAGCCCTCTTGCAAAAGCACTTTCTATAAAGCTTTGATTTAAACTATCAATCAAACTTGTCCTTATAAAACGCACAAAAACAGCTAAATGCGAAAGCACTAAAGCACATACTGGTAAAAACAAATGCCACAAACGATTAAGCACATCATCTTCAAAGCCAATATCTGCAATAGCCGAACTTGGAAAAAGCTTAAAAAATACAGCAAAAACCAAAATAAGCATTAGCGATAAAGAAAAAGCAGGCAATGCAAAAAAACTCATCGTTGAAAAGGTAATAAATTTATCTAAAAAACTATTTTTATAAAGAACACAAAAAAGTGCTAAAACCAAAGATAACATAAAAAGCACCAAAAAAGCTAAACTCCCTAGTATGATGGTATAGGGAAGTTTTTCTTTTAAAATCTCACTAACTTTTTCTCCACTGATTAAAGAGTAGGAAAAGTCGCCTTTCATGGCATTAAAAAGCCAATTTTCATACTGCTCTAATAAGGGCTTGTCTAAATTTAAATTACGCTCGATTTCTTCTTTTATTTTAATACTAGTTCCTTGAGGCACGCTAGCAAAAACCACGCTTCCTTTAGCATGATAAATCATCACAAAGCATAAAAAACTTGCAAAAATCATCAAAAAAAACGCCCATAAAAGGCGTTTAAAAATGAGTTTTAACACTAATTTTTGCTCCACTCATAAGCATTCCAAGTAAAACCTACTCCATGATGACCTAAAATGTGAGGTTTTATACCTTGGATATTTTTAGCAAAAACTAAAGGATAATCAATATAAGCTATAAATAAAAACGCAGGATCATCTTGTAATGCATCAATAAATTCTTTATAGTGTTTTTTTCTTTCATTTATATCAAGCGAATTTCTAGCCTTTGTTAAAGCTTCATCAACTTTAGCATTTTGATAATGGCCAAAATTCCATCCACTTGAGTTTAAAGCACTATCTTGAGAGCTTGCAAAAACTCTAAAGGTGTGAAAATCAGGATCATAAGGACTACCCCAACCCACTAAAAAACTATCAATTTTCGTATAATCAAAACTTCCACTTGGCTTAGCTACTGCTTTTGCTTTTATGCCAAGTTTTAAAAACTCACTTTGTAAGATATTTACCAAAGCCACTCTTAGCGGATCTTCACTCATAGCATACATTTCAAAGCTAAATTCTTTGCCATTTTTTTCTAAAATGCCATTTTTGTTTTTCACAAAGCCTGCTTTTGCTAAAAGCTCATTTGCTTTTTTTATATCATAAGCATAACTTGCAAATTCTTTAGGATTTGCCCATGATTTTTCTAAAGGATGATTTGCCACCTTTCCAAAAGAATGCAAAAGTGAATTTATAATAGCTTGTTTATCAATAGCGTAATTTAGCGCTAAACGCACATTTTGATCTTTTAAAAACTCATGATTAAGATTAAACATCAAAGCACGGTAATCAGCTGAAGGTTCTATAAGCATTTTAAAGTTTTTATCATTTTCAAAATTTGAAGCTAGAGCAAAATCAACCAAAGCCACATCAATAGAACCATTTTTAAGCTCAATAGCACTAATACTTGGATCTTTAATGTGTTTTAGTATGAGTTTTGGTGTTTTTACTTTAGCTAAATGATAATTTTCATTTGCCTCTAAGATCATGTATTGACCTTTTTTCCATTGCTTTAGCTTATATGATCCTGTTCCTATAGGCATTTGATTAAATTTAGTGGTATTTAAATTTTCTTTTTCAAGCAAGTGTTTTGGTAAAATCCCTACACTCAAAGCATCTAAAAATGCAGGAAAAGGCTTTGAAAGTGTGATAGACAAGTGATAATCATCGATGATTTTTACTTCTTTAACCGCATCAAAATTTACTTTTGAAGGCGAGTTTAACTTCTCATCTTTTAAAGCATTTATACTAAATTCTACATCTTTAGCACTAAATTTAACCCCATCATGCCATAACACATCATCTCTTAAAGTAAATTCATAAACAAGCCCATCCTTGCTAACTTTCCAAGAACTAGCAAGATCAGGCGCTAGATTCATATTTTCATCAAAGCGCGTAAGCCCTGAAAACACAAGAGCAATCGCCACATCGTGATCTTCACTAAAAAGCGGATTAATACGCTCTGGTTCATTCTCCACTGCTATAACAATCGTATCTTTTGGCGTAGCAGCAAAAAGATTTAAAGCACAAAAAAGCATTAAAAAAAATCGCAACATAAAAGACCTTTCTTATAAAATAAAGTGAAATTATAACGCTTTTTAATCATAAGCTTTGGTAAAAATTTCATTTTTATCATCAAATAAAAGTTGCAAATACCTCTCATACTGCTTTAGTATATCTACGATGATTTCTTGTTCGTTTAAATACTCTATATTATAACCATTACGCGAATCAGCAAAAAAAGTTTGTGGCTCAAAGATAAATTCTTTAGAATAAGTTGGCATAAATTTATCATCGATTATGCTTTGGCTTGCTTGTTTTTTTACTACTTGCACTCCATAGATAAAATCTTTTGCAAATTCTTTTTTTATAATCAAACTTATACTTGATTTTTCTTGAACGATCTGTGTTTTTAAGCCGTAATTTTTTAGACTTTGGCTGAGTGATTCCATAGCATTTTTAACTTTGGTGTTTAAGAAATTTTGTATGTCTTGCTCTTTACTTTGTTTTAAAATTCTAGCTAGTCTTTCTTGCCAAAATTCCCCTGAAAAATACACACTACTTTGACTAAGCTTAGTTAAAGAGTAATTTACATCTACGATTAAACCCTTAAGCAGTGAAAAACACATCAAACAAAGCAAAAAGGCAAAAGGTAAGGCCACTATCATAGTGATACTTAAAATCGCCCCCAAACCACCTGAATACAGCAAAGAAGTAGCTAAAAGCGCAAGTACAAAACCCCAAAGGATATTTTGCCATTTATATGGCTCATGAGCCCCACCACTGCTTAAAGAATTTAACACAAATATCCCACTATCTGCTGAAGTGATGAAAAATAAAGCTAAAACCAAAAGTGCAAGCAAAGAGCTAAAATAAGAAAAAGAAAAATTTTGTAAAAAATAAAAAAGCAAGCTTTCAGGTGCTGAAGTAAAAGGACTTAAGATATCATTAAAATTTAAAGCACTATTACCAAAAATGCTAAACCAAAGTATATTAAAACTAGTAGGCACTACAAGCACGCCAAAGATAAATTCCCTTATCGTTCTACCACGAGAAATTTTAGCGATGAAAAAGCCCACAAAAGGCGCCCAACTAAGCCACCAAGCCCAATAATAAATAGTCCAGTTATTAAACCACTCTATATGCTCTTTTTCATAATAATAAGTCTTAAAGCTCAAAGAAATTAAATTTTGCAAATAATTGCCAATATTAGAGCTAAATTGCGAAAGAATTTGAATGGTATTTGTTGAAAAAAGTACAAAAAGCATTAAACACACTGCAAAAACCAAGTTTGCCTCGCTTAAAATTTTTAAGCCCTTTGTCAAACCACTAATCGATGAAAGCGTAGCTAAAGAAATGATGATGATTATAATCACGCTTTGTTCTAAAAAACTTTGTTCGTTTAAAATGCCTAAATTTAAAAAGCCAGCATTAAGCTGAGAAGCACTATAACCAAGCGTAGTGCTAATGCCAAAAACCGTGACAATTAAAGCTAGCATATCGACTAAATTTCCCCAAAAACCATAAATTTTGTCTTTAAGCAAAGGGTAAAAAGCACTACGCAAGCTAAGAGGCATTTTATATCTAAAACCAAAATACGCCATAGCCAAAGCACATATCCCATAAATAGCCCATGGGTGAATTCCCCAGTGAAAGATAGTATGTAGCATAGCTTCTTCATCGCTTGTCTGCAAGGCTTTTTTATGTATAAGAGGTTCAGCCACACCAAAATACATAAGCCCCACACCCATACCCGTAGCAAAAAGCATAGCAAGCCATGAAGTGAATTTAAAATGAGGTTTTTCATCATCATCACCGAGCTTGATATCGCCAAATTTTGAAAGTGCGAGTGCTAGCATAAAACACACAAAAAAACTTACGCTTAGTATATAAAACCATGAAAAATTTGCAAAAATCCCGCTTTTTATATGATTGATAAAATCATTTGTAAGCTTAGGTAAGAAAATACAACTAAGACTTAAGATGATTATAATGCTAATGCTTGGGATAAAAACTGATTTTTTAAAACTTGTCTTTAGCATGGTACTCCTTTTTTGGATAATTTTCATTATACCATAAGCTAAAAACGAGCAAAATTTAAAAAGCAAAAAATAAAAAAGGCTTTAATAAGCCTTTTGATTTAGCTTGGCATTATGGAGTTTTTGCGTGCGGTTTTTTGGAGTGAGAATATACAAAGTAAAAGTATAATACTATATAAAACGCTAGTGGATTTTATGACATTTGATGTAATTTCATCTTGCTTTATAGCTTTAGAAATTTCGGTATATTTTTTACCTAAAAATTCTGTTGCTATGGTTAAATTTTGTTCTTTTAAATCTAAGATATTATCTTTGTTTTCTATGATTAACTTCTTAGCCACATCTAGTTCTACAAAAGAAACATCTTGATAATGCCAAGATAGGTTAAAATCTTTATGAGAAATTTTTGCAAGATTTAGAATAGAACTAGAATTTAAATCTTGAATGGTTTTTTCAATTTTACTTTCATGAAGTTTTTCTGATGAAAAAACACCTATAAAAGGGTTGATAAATTGTGGTTTTTCGATTAGAACAACAGAAAAAACAATATATGCCAAAGCTACAATAAAAAAACGCAGGCATTTTTTACAAAAAAACATCAAACTAATAGAAGAAGCTAATAAAATATAACAACATACAATAAGAGCCTCTAAAGTTTGAAAACATAATAATAAAAATACACCATATCCCATACTCACAAATAAAAAAAATCGAGATGTGCGTAATTTAAATATGCTTTTACAAGCAATCAAAGAAACGAAAGCTATAATTATAACCGCTGCAAAAGCTAGTACAACTATAAAACCATAAACCGATTTAATAGCACCATCGTTTTGTAGCCAAAAAAGAAATGAAGCATACAATGCAATCATTACAACTGTGAAATTAAGTATTTTTAAAAAACTTGTGTGATGACTACTAGTGTTTCTATATACAAACAACAATGTAAAATTAATCCATTCGGTAAAATTATATAATTCTTCTTTTAAAAATTTTGCAGTAGTATTTTTAGAATCTATATTATCATTTATACTTGTAGCTTTTATCATAGTTTCTTTTTCTTTTGCATAAAGTTCTAGCTTATGCCATTCTTGAGCCTCTAAAATATTATTTTGGCTTATCAAAACATCTTTTATAACTCTGAAAGAATCTTTTAAATTTTTAGCATATCTTAATTTATGCTTGTTGTTGATCTGATTTATTTTTTCTTTTTCCTCGTTGTGTATATTTTCAATTTCGTTTTTATAAGTCTCATCTTGATAATTATCTTCTATATATTTTTCAACTGATTCAAAATCTAAATTATCTATATTGACATTTGTTAAATTTACAGCTTTTTGCTCTTTAAAATAACAAGCACTAAAATTTGGAGTTTTTTCAAATGTTACTCCATAAAAACAAGCTGATTTTTCAAATTTACATTCATGAAAATCAACATAATCTTTAAAATAAGAATTATTAAAATATACACTATTAACAAATTTAGAATTGTGAAAATCAACTCTTTTTTTAAATACACAATTCTTAAATATAGTGTCTTTTTCATTGTTGTAGTATTTACCATCAGGTAATGGCGTCCCTGATACAAAAAATTTAAAGTTTATCTCATCTTCAAAAACACAATTTGAAAAATCTACGCCATTAAAAAAAGCAATTTTTTTATTACTTCCATCAACTGCATGTAAAGATACTTTAGATTCAAATTTGCAATTTGAAAAAACTATTCTTTCGAAGCAGCTATAATTTATATAAACTTCTCTTTTAAAAATGCTTTTATAGTTTTTTCCTTCATAGCCATAACTATTTTTTAAATTTTCAAGCTCACTTGGGAGAATTAAAGTGGCGTCTCCTACTATTTCACAAGAAAAACAGCAAAACGATATAAAATTTTTCATTTGGTTTATTTTTTTTAATAAAATTTCATCTATATTTTCTTTTATTTGTCCTATAAAAGTATCTAATGTTAATCCAAAATTAAAATAATAAACAATGTTATTTTCTTCTTCTATTTTGTCTATAATTTTAATGCCATTAAAGTTATTTTTATGATTTTCTTCTAAAGTTTTATAAATAATATATGGATTTAATGGTTTAGCTAATTCTCCAACATCTAGCTTACCACCTAAAGATTCAAGTTTTTCTGTATTGATTTCCATAAATTTTAATATATCTAAAGAAATAGTTAGTTTTTCATCATCTAAACCCTTTATAAAAATACCACTATATGGTATTTCTAAATCAATGTTATATATATTTTCTTTCATTATTTTCCTTCAATGATTTTTATTTCTTCTTCGTTTAGGTTGTAAAGTTTATAAACGATAGAGTTTATTTTATCTTCTTGGATTTTGGTGTCTGAGTTTTTGTCTTGTTCTTTTAAAACTAAAATCTCATCGACTAAACTTACAAGCTCGTTTGCTAGTTTTTCATTTTTAGAATTTATTTTTGGTATACAAAATTTTTCTATATAAGCAGGTTTAATCCTATAAAATCCACCTCTCATCACAACGCTAGTTTTTTGCAAAAACCACCAAGTTAATGATGAATTTAAAATAGCTATTAAATACTTATAATCTAAATTTTTATATTCTTCATTTTTAACATAACCATAAATAGTTGTAGTGAAATAAAATTTTCCAAGATCATCAAAAGCAAAATGAGTATTATTACAAATATCTGGACAAAGTAATTTTTCTTTATCGAATAATGTTTGATTTTTTGGATAAATATATCTCCACCATAAATCATCATTAGACAATCTTCCATTTTCTCTTGCTCTTAAAACATTTTCACACTCTTTTAAATAACTCCAAGCTTTTGGAAATTTAGCTTTTAATTCTTTTTCATCATAAAGAGACATTTTTGCTTTAGCATTTGCATCATCTTGTTTATAATAAGGAAATAAAACCATTGAACTTGAAACAGGTTTTTCATATCTATGAAAATTATCACCCATTAAAAGTGGTTTTAAAATTTCTTTTTCTATCTCCACTTCCTTATTAAGCTCTTTAGAATATCCTTTAACTAGATTTTTATTTTCTTTGCAATCTTTTAAAAAATAAACACTATCTTTGCTTGTTTGCAAGCCTACAAAAACCCTAAATAAATCCTTTACCAATATATGTTGATTGATTTTTAAGAAAATTTCTTGATTTAAATTTTCTTCAAAACTCCAAAATGATGAAGATAATTTTTTATTGTCTATAATTTTAAAATCTTCTTCTTGTAAATTAAAAATAAAATTTGACATTTCTTCTTTTGAGTTGATATTTTTATCCGTTTGAATAAATTTCAAATGCGAAGAATTATTTTCAAACCATTGTAAAGCGGTATATGTTGAAGCATCAAAAACCTGAAATTCCCCAAAAGATATAATCTTGCTAATCTTATCTTTTGCAAATTCTCTTAAATTTAACCCAAAATCAGCATTAATCCATTTATGAGGCATTATAAAAGCAATTGCTCCTTTATTTTTTATAAGCTTAAAACATTGCTCTACAAACAAAATGTATATATCATAATTTTTACTTGCCACCTTAAAATGTTTTTTATAATACTGCGATAAATTTTTATCTAACCCTTGTATTCTTATATAAGGTGGGTTACCGATGATGAGATCAAACCCTTGAAAACTCCCGCCCTCATCAAGCACTTCACTAAATTCAAAACGCCATTCAAAAGGATTTGCACTTTCTAAGTCAAATATACTCTCATAAAGCTTTTTAAGCTTTTTAAATTCTTTCTTGGCAGCACTTTCATCAAAGTCAAATTCAAACATATTTTTAGAGAAAAATGCTCTAAAATTCTCATCTTTTTCATCTTGTACTAAAAAATCGCCGTATTTTTTAGAGTATTCATTAGCACCGTTGGTAAGTTGCTTGATCTCTTTGGCAAATTTGTCTTTTAAGCAGAAATTTTTAAAAGACTCTTTAAGGTTTTTGATCTCTTTTGCGATGAGAGTTTTATCGTTGTAAAAGCCTTCTTTGTAGTCTTTGACTATGCGTTTGTATTTATCCATGCGTTCTTTGATGTTGGGGTAGTGAGAAAGGCTTTTGTGAATTTCAAAATAACTTATAAGTGAATTTCCGCATTTTATGTTGATGTCGATATTTGGTAGGGTTTTAAGATCATGATAGTTTGTATCATCAAAGCTTTCATAAAAGCTGTGTTTTAAAAGCTCTATCCAAAGCCTTAGTTTGGTGATCTCACATGAGTTTGGGTTGATATCTACTCCAAAAAGGTTGTTTTCTATGATGTCTTTTTTACGCTCGAAAAGTTCTTTTTGACAAAGATGGGTTTTGTCTTTGTCAAAATCAGGGCGTTTATACTCTAAAAACTGGCCTTTGTGATTTTGCACTAAAATTTCATCATTTTGTACACTTAGGTAAAAGTCCTCTTCAAACAAACCAAGCTCATAATGCACCATAAGCATGGCATTTAAAGCTGAAACTAAAAAATGCCCACTTCCCACCGCAGGATCGCAAATGCGTATGGAATTTAGCAAGGCTAGTTTTTGCTCTTGAGGGATTTTTTCTTGGCGTAGCTGGGTTCTTAGCTCGCTTAGCTTGGTGGCATTTAGCTTAAAAGTATGGTTAAACTTATCAAGCACGACTTTTTCTATACTTGCTTTACACATATATGAAGTGATAAAGCTTGGAGTGTAAAAACTACCTTCTTTGTAGCCATTTAGCTTTTCAAAGACATTTCCCAAAACGCTTGAGTTGATGAGTTCTTTTTGCTTGATGAGTTCTTCGCTTTGCTCATCTGCTCCAAAGTCAAAGCTGTCTAAAAACTCAAACAAATACTCAAGCAAACCTACTTTGCCTTTTTTACTTTTGCCTTTGTCATCTTTTAACTGCGTGTGTGGGTGATACTCTAGCAAAGCATCATTTTCTAAAGTAGCGATTTCTAGTGTGGTTTTTTCGATGGCTTGTTTTTCAAAAAGTGATGAATTTAAATAAGGCAAATAGCTAAATTTACTCTGTGCTCTTGTGTGCTTTTCTTTAGCTAAGATATCAAAGAAAAGGTGTGAAAGGGTGGTGAAATTTGGAATTTTTTCATAGTTTAGAAATTTAAGGGTTTTATCATCGTTAAATCTAACCAAATTTGACTCAATAAGCTTTAAAAATAAAATACGGTTTAGCCAAAGTATGATGAATTTTAGCACCTCTTCAAAGTCATGCTTTGGAAGCTTGCTCGCTATGAGATGATAAAGTGTGCCTTGGGCTTGTTTGCTTTGCTCACTTTGTGTGATGATGAATTTAGAAAGCTGTTTGCTCTCGCTTAAACCCAAGATGTATAAAAGCTCTTTATAGAATGCGTTGTTTAGTGAGTTTGCGTCATTTGGGCTAAATTCATTTAGCAAAAAGTCTTTGTGGAAGGTTTTAAAAATGCTTGCTAGGTTTTTGAAATTTGACTTTTGCTTGTCTTTTAAAAAGGCTAAATCAATGAAAAAGCCTTTTAAGCTTTCTTTGGAATTTTCTATGAGCTTGCTTGCTTCTTTATAAAATTCATCAGTGTTGCCTTTAAAAAGTGAATTTGGGCTTTGAAATTCTTCAAAAAGCTTTTTAAAACTTGTGTTTTTATAAAAAAGTTCTTCAAACTCACTAGCTTTGAAAATGTAGAATTTATAAAAGTCTGTGATGATGATAAATTTCAAGCTAAAGCTATGCTCTCTGTTTCTAAAATAATACAAAATGGCCTCATGCAAGGCTTTGGAATTTGGCTTTGTGTGGGTGATGAATTCTTTTGAGTTGGGCTTTTTAGCTTCGATGAGAACTTCTAAGTCTTTGCTAAGCTCATCTTTAGCGATGGCTAAGTCGATCTCGCTTTTGCCTTTTTGCTTGGTTTTGATGTGGGTTTTGAAATTTAGAGTGGTTAAAAATGGACTAAGTGCGTTAGCTACAAGATAGTCTTCATTTTCACTTTGTGAACTTTCAAGCCTTTTTATATACTGCATTAAAGCCTTGCTAAAAGTGTCAAATTCATTTTGTGTAATTTGCTTTTTGCGGTAGTAGGGGTTGAAAAAATCTTTTTCATTTAGCAAAGTAAAGTGCATTTTTATCCTTTATAAAGAATATTTTGTATTTTACTAAAATTTACTTTAAAGGATTGAAAAGAAGTTGATTTAATCATTGTCATCCATACTATTTTCACATGTCATTATATACTATATCTAGATATAACAATTAACAAAAACTAAAAAATCCACCAACCAAAAACAATTAATCTTTATCAAACATATTTATTCTAGCCCAACAATAAATTTTGCCTTACAATATACAAATAAAACAAGTCTAATTAATTCTATAATTTTATAAAACCACAACACTATTTAATTCAAATACCAATCTTTCCAACCCAAACAAACAACAATCTAAATAATAACTAACAATAAAATATCACCAAC